>JANWYM010000839.1 GCA_025055355.1 Abditibacteriales bacterium | reverse complement strand
AAAACGTAAAAGCAGGATGGGCTGGCAGGAACGCCCGCTCCTACATTGACCCGCAGTCGCTGACACCTTCTTCCCTCCCCTTGTGGGAGAGGGAAGTCGCGGGAGCGGCTGGCGGGGGCTTTTTGCCTCCAAAATCAGGTTTTTTCATCGCGGCAACGCAGAGGAGAACTCCCCCTCTCCTTCGAGGAGGGGAAAGATAATAAGGGCAAGCGCGTAACTCCTGATCACTTTATTCTTCCACCCTTACGCTATCTCCCACCGCCACGCGTCCACCTTCCAACACCGCCCCGTAGACCCCCGCGCGCATATTGGGCGTGAGCGCGTCTTTGAGTCCCTGCTTCGCGGCGTCCATCGTGGCACAGGGCATCGTTTCGCCGTGAACTTGCAGGCGCATTTCGCCGATGCGGATAGATTTGCCGATGGTGGTGGATAAGTCAACGCCGCTGAGAACGATGTTGGCGCGGCGGGTGCAGGGCGGGAGGTCCGCGCCCAACTCGGCGGTGGCTTGTTGCCATGCTTCGAGAGATAGCAGCGTGACCTGCCGCTTGAACGCGCGCGGCTGGTCGCCGTCCAGACCTTTGCCGACGATAGCGACGGCGTCGTTTACTTCAACGGGTTCTGCCCCGCGTTGGGGATACAAGTAGATGGAAACAACTTTACCGTGTTGAGGCATCACCTTCTCCTTCTCGAGCGCGCCCGTCAGGGCGGTGTAGTTGAGATGCATGATGCGTGACGACTCATCCTGGGTCACGGCTTCAGCATCTCTTCAATTTTCTTCTCCAAATCCTCGTCCACATCAGCATATCGCAGCACGCCTCGTTTGTCAATCAGGAACAACGTCGGGGTGGCGCGGACACCATAGGCCATAAATGCCGCGCTGTAACCGTCCGGCACGACGCCGGGCGGGACACAGGCAACGGGCAGCGGCAGGGGCGGGGGCGCTGTCGCTCGCTCGCAGAGGGGCAGCACCACTAACCCGCGCGCAGCGTATTTGTCCTGCAGTGCCTTCAACCGCTCCCCCATCCGCACCGACGGTTTCGTGTTGCTCAAGAAGGCAAGCAGCACGACCTTGCCGTGCAGGTCTTTGAGCGAGCGCGCGCTGGCACCCTCCCAGCGTTTCACCGTGATGTCGGGCGCGGGCTGCCCCACCAGCACGCTGGCGGGAGCGAACTTGAGGCGGAGAAACATCACGACCTTCACATCGTTTGCGCTCGTGTCCGTGCTCAGGCTCTGGAAGTCGTAATCGTCGTGGTTGAATTGAATTTGAACGCGCCCTTTCACCAGTCCGGTCAGGCGGAAGCGTCCCTCGCTGTCCGTCCGTATGTTCTCGCGGTTCATCATGTTTTGTTCATCGCCCCATATCCAGAGGTGCACGTTCGCCAGCGGTTTGCCGTTGGGGTCGGTGACGACGCCAGCAATGGTTTGGTCGGCTCGCGGCAGGCGCACGTCGTTGAGCACGCGTCACTCGCTTGCCTGCACCGTGAGCTCTTCGATGCGTTAACTGTATCTACACCTTGGTCACGCGCTCGCCCTCTTTCACCGCGATATTGCGGCGGATGCAGTTCACGTAATCGCTGTTCTCAGGTGGTGACGCGGACAGCGCGTAAGAACCCGGCGCGAGGTTGCGCAGCACGAACTTGCCCTGCGCATCGGTCGTGGCGGAGCCGCCGAGGGCTTCGTCGGCAGTCCACACGTTGACCCCCTTTGCGG
>JANWYM010000838.1 GCA_025055355.1 Abditibacteriales bacterium | reverse complement strand
AGCGTATTGTGGCAGACTGACCTTGCCTATCACGCCCCGATAAGTTAGAATTAACCCCAAGCGCTTGGAGGAGGCATCAACGGATGGCAGACACGGTTCGCGTCCGCATGGCGCCGTCGCCGACGGGGCGGCTGCACGTGGGCAGCGCGCACACCGCCCTGTTTAACTATCTGTTCGCGCGGCACCACGGCGGGACGTTCATCCTGCGGATTGAAGACACCGACATGACGCGCAACACCGCCGAGAGTTTGCAGTCCATTTTCGACGGTCTGCGCTGGCTGGGGCTGGACTGGGACGAAGGACCTGAGGACGCGGGCGTGCGCGCCCGAGAGGGCGAGACATATCAGGACTATTTACAGCGCGTGCTGGCGAACGGCGAGCGCGGCGAGGCTGGCCCCTACTTTCAGACGCAGCGGTTGCCCCTGTATGAGGAACACGCCCGAAAACTCTTAGAGAGCGGCAAGGCATATCGCTGCTACTGCACACCCGAAGAATTAGAGCAGAGCCGCGAGGAGCAAAAAGCGCGCGGCGTCAAAGCCCCCAAATACAGCGGGCGCTGCCGCCAACTCTCGGCAGAACAAGAAGCGGCGTTCGTGGCGGAAGGGCGCAAGCCCTGCCTGCGGCTGCGCGTCTCCGACGAAGGCGTGACGGCGTTTGACGACCTCGTGCGCGGGCGCATCGAGTTCGAGAACAAGGAGATTGACGACCTCATCCTCCTCAAGTCGAACGGCTACCCCACCTACCACTTCGGCGTGGTGGTGGACGACGCCCTCATGCGCATCACGCACGTCATTCGCGGCGAGGAACACATCTCCAACACGCCCCCACAAATCCTCATGTATGAGGCGCTGGGTTTTCCCGTGCCGCAGTTCGCGCACCTGCCGTTGCTGTTGGGGCGCGACCGCAAGAAACTCTCCAAGCGGCACGGGGCGACGGAGATTTTCGCCTACCGCGACAAGGGCGTGTTGCCGGAGGCGATGTTCAACTTCCTCGCCCTCATCGGCTGGTCACCGGGCGAGGGCGAAACACAGGAAATCTTCACCCGCGAGGAACTCATCCAGCGGTTCTCGCTGGCGCACGTCAGCAAAGCCAGCGGCATCTTCGACCTTGAAAAGTTGGAGTGGATGAACGCGACCTACATCCGCCAGATGGACTTGGAGCAACTGCTGGACGCCTGCCTGCCCTACTTACAGCAAGCGGGCTTGCTCCCCCTGAGCCCCGTGAACTCCTTGTCCCACGAACCCATGAACCCGTTGACCCGCGCCTACGCTTTGCGCGTTCTCGCCCTGACCCGCGAGCGGATGCGGTATCTCCCCGACGTGGTGGAACAGACCAACTACTTCTTCACCGACGACTTCCCCCGCGACGCCAAAGCCGTCGCCAAGTGGCTATCGGACGCGGAGACGCAGGAGCGGCTGAAAGTTTTACGCGACCGCTTGAGTCAAGTGGGCGCGTGGACGATAACCACTTTAGAAAACGTCGTGCGTCAATACGCCGACGAAATCGGGCAACCCGCCGCCCGCCTCATCCACCCGCTCCGCGTCGCCTGCACCGGGCGCACCGTCGGACCGGGGCTGTTTGAGACGATGGCGGTGTTGGGGAGGGAGCGGTGTTTAAAAAGGCTGTCTGCGTAGCGGTATCCGTAGAATGTTGGGACGGTAGAACGTTCAGGACTTTTGCTGTGATTTCACCCCTCCCCCAACCCCTCCCCCA
>JANWYM010000837.1 GCA_025055355.1 Abditibacteriales bacterium | reverse complement strand
CCAATGCGAGAACCCTGCCTGCGGAATCTGGCTGTCGCCCAGATGCCACTTGCCGCTGAGCAAGCAGGTCCAGCCGTGCCGCGCCATGATGTCGGTGTAAGTCCGTTCACCCTCCAGATAGCGAATGGCGTTCGGACCGACGTTGCCCTCGCGAATCCAGTCGTGGATGCCGTGCTGGGAGGGGAGGCGCCCCGTCAGTAGCGTGGCACGGCTGGGCGAACAGACGGGCGTGGCGACGAAGAAGTTCTCAAATCGCGTTCCCGTCGCCGCGAGACGGTCAATGTGGGGCGTGCGAATCTCCGGGTTGCCGTAGCAGCCCGCCGCCCACACGCCTTGGTCGTCCGTGAGGATGAAAACCACGTTGGGTCGAGAGGTTAGGTCAGGCATTTGCTCTCCAGAGGTCAATCAGTCAACGATGGATCAATTGACTCATTGACCACTATACTCCTGTAGGCATTTGTCCTTCTGAACCTTGCGCTCAGAGGGGGATCAATAGAACGTGCCAAGGGCGTGCAAAGCCATCCCAGTGTATCATAGGGTCAAGGGATTTTCAACGGGGAGAGGCGGCTTCGCTGCGTTCGCCGTGACCCTATGGCGATTCACGGACAATCCTCTCGCCTTTATCTTCATAAGCGCAGATGAGGAGGGAAAAGGGGCAGGGGACTTGATACAACCCTCGTAACTATTCAGGGCTATGCCACCCTCCGCCGACACAGGGTCGGCGGGGTGCAAGTGTAACAAGGAGGGGACGGTTGATGTCTAATGCCAGACAGACATGAGCAACAAGAGCAACGCCAACGGGAAGACCACCGAGTTGACCGCAGGGGGCTTGAAGCCTTTGTTTCGCTTTCTGCTTTTCATTTTTCTCTGCGCTTGCCCGGTCTCTCCTCACACCTACGCCGCCCGTAAGACGCCAGAGGCAAAACACCAGACGCTTCACACCTCCCTCCGCCGGGCGATCGCCGCTGCCCTCAACACGACCGACTTCAAGCACGCCCTCGTCGGTTGCCTGATTGTCCGCGCAAGGGATAGACGCCTCATCTTTGAGCAGAACGCCGACACGCTGCTCATGCCCGCGTCGAACATGAAACTCCTCACGGCGGCGACGGCGCTGGACGTGCTGGGCGGGGATTTCCGCTGCCGCACGACGGTGCGGGCGCAAATGGCGATTGCCGCTGATGGCACGCTCGCGAGCGACCTGTTTCTCGTCGGATCGGGCGACCCGACGTTGACTTATGAGGATTTGAAGAAGTTGGCGCAATCGCTATGGGACAGGGGCGTGCGGAAAGTCGAGGGCTGTGTGGTGGGGGATGAGAGCGCGTTTCAGGGCGCGCCGTTGGGCTTCGGGTGGCAGTGGGATGATTTGCCGTGGTATTACTCGATGGAGGTCAGCGCGTTGAGTCTGGGGCGGAATCAGGTCAACGTGGTCGTCAAGCCCGGCGAGAAAGTCGGCGGGGCGGCGGTGGTGACGGTGGAGCCAGCAAACGGTTACGTGGTGGTGGAGAACGCTGCGACGACGGGCGACGAGAAAGCGCGTAACACGATTGCGTTTGACCGCGAGTTGGGCGGCAAGTGTATCAAGGTCCGGGGTGTGATCCCGCTTGGGGCGCCGCCGTCCAGCCAGCGGTGCAGCGTGTGGCAGCCGTGCCTTTACACGGCGACGGTGTTCGCGGAGATGTTGAAAGCGCAGGGGATTGAAGTGCGCGGTTCGCCG
>JANWYM010000836.1 GCA_025055355.1 Abditibacteriales bacterium | reverse complement strand
ATCCGCCCGGTCGACAGATTGCGGGAGCGGATGGCTGTCAGCGGATTGCGGTAACGGATTAAGCGGATTCACTTGAGTGGCAGGCGTAAAGTGAATCCGCTTAATCCTTTACTGGAATCCGCCCGGTCGACAGATTGCGGGAGCGTATGACTTCGCGGCAGATGACCATGAATCCGTTTAATCCGTTACCGCAATCCGTTGACAGCCGCCGTTGACAGCCGCCGTTGACAGCCGCCGTTGACAGCTACCGCTGACAGTCACTCCACCACCCTCGGTAGTGTCTCGTTATCTATCTCTGGCTGTCCCGCTGGACGCGGCAGGGTTTCCGCGTCTGGCGCGGTGGCTTGCGCGGGACGGGGCAAGGCGGACAGCGACTTGAGTTTGGCGATGGCTTGATACCACACATCGCGCAACTGCGCGTTGGGGAAGTCAATCTGTCCCGTCCTTGCACGCAGCGCGGGCAATGCTTCTATTGCACCCAATTCAGCGAGCGACCACGCGGCGTTGACGGCAACCGTTGTATCATTGCTATCCAACGCGCGCAGGAACGCTTGCGCGAATTCGCTTTGATATTGATGTTGCCGCTTCAACGTCTCCACAGCGGCTTTGTTGCGGAACAACGCTTGCGAGAACGCTTCCACCGACTCTTCCATGCCCAACTTGCGCAGCGCGTCAGCGGCGGGAGAGCGTCCGCTGAAGTTGCCTCGGTTTATCCTCGCCTCATCGCCCAACAGCGGAATGAGCGCGGGCACCGCGCGACGGTCGCCGATGTTCGCCAGAGCCGCCATCGCCTTCTCTCGGAGAATGACGTCCGCATCGTTCAATACCTGAAGCAGCGGCGCAACCGCTCGCTTGTCCATCGTGCGCCCCAACTCCTCGGCGGCGCGGCGGCGCGGCGCATCACCGTCCCAGAGAATCACTTTGCCGTCTTTGACCTGCCCGCCCGGCGCCAGCAGGGTTTTGATGAGAAGCGGCACGCCTTCAAGATGCACCGTGTCCATCTGGGCGAGTTGGTTGAGCGTCTCGGCAAACAGGTCGAAGAGCATTTTCAGCCGCGTCACGTCTTTGATAACACCAACTACGACGAAGTAGAGTTCATCCACGCCGTCGGGCAACTTCGTGCCGAACCAGCCTGTGGTGTCATTGATGCCGAAACTAATCTGCGGCTGCGCCTGAATTAACTCCCGAATCCTCGCGTTAGCAAACAACGCTCGCACGCGGGCTTCATCCGTGCCTTTGATGATGAAATCGCGGTCAAACTCCGCGTGTCCAACCTCGATGTCCTGGATCTTAAACCAGCGTTTGCCCAACTCGCTGAAAAAGTTGGAGCGAGCCACGGTAAACCGAAAACCGTCCTCATTCACGAACGGCGTGCGGATGCGGGTGTAGGTGACGCCGTCGTTTCCTGTTGACGCCGTGAAGGTGTCCAGCGTAATGGTCCAGTCCTTGACATGCGCCTGCACCTTCCTGCCGCGCCAGAAGCCTGCGTCCACGAACTCCGCGCCGATGTCGCGGCACAGTTGCCCCCAGACTTCATCAAGGCTCGGTCCGAATAGTTTCTTCCAGAGACTTATGGTTGTTCACCTCGATCGGGCTGTCAGCGGATTGCGGTAGCGGATTAAACGGATTCGGTTACGTCTCTGCCGCTAAGTCATCCGTTTAATCCGCTACCGGAATCCGTTGACAGTCATGTTGACCGTTACGTGCTGAATCC
>JANWYM010000835.1 GCA_025055355.1 Abditibacteriales bacterium | reverse complement strand
GCTTTGACCGCTGCTTCCAAATCTACGATGACCGCGTCCACGTTCTCCGCCGTCAGACCCTGCTCGCACATCCGCCGCGCGCGGCGATAACGCGGCAGCGCGACCAACTCGCTCGCCCCCACGACGTTCTGCGCCGCGTCGCTCGCCTTCTTCGCTGCCGTTTTAACCCTTTCCTCCAGCCCTGACTGCTCCCACTGCCTCTTTGCTTCCGCCGCCGTTTTCTCCAATTGCTTTTGGGCTTCGGAGACGGTTTGCTTGAGTTTATCTTTGAATCTGTCGAAGAGACTCATGAGTCATCAGTGACCAGTGACCAGTGAGCAATCAGAAGTGAAAGTGTTTGCTGCTCGCCACTTACTAATTACTGGTCACTGGTCACTGCCGTTCCTTGACGCTGACAGTATAACCTAAGTTGCCGTGATGAGCAAAACGGAGGCAGTCACGACACTACACTCGTCGTGGAAGGAGGTGAATCCCATGAGTGCAGCAACAACTGAACATCGCTTGTTGACGGTGGAGGCAACCGAGGAACGCCAGCCCTCGCCCTACCTCCTCCGCGTGCTGGACGAGATCGAGCGGGCGAACGCGCAGCGCGAGAAGCCGGCGAAACGCCAGCGCCCCGCCACGGAGCGCGCCCCGCGCCCGTTCGCTCACGACTGAGGGAAAAAGGTCAATGGTTGATGGTCAATATTCACTCAACCCATCAACCACAAAAGTTACGCGGTTGTCCTCCCTATCTTTCCCCTCTCCCCACCCCTCCTCCAAGGGGAGGGTCTGCCGCCCAGGTCACCGACAGAACCGCTCCCTGCTCTGACCAGCACTGCATCTGCCCCACGCCAAACCCGCTCTTCATCTCTCGATGGCTCACTTCCACTTCCCACCGCTGCCACAGCCACAACAGTATCTCCTCCACGGGCAGCGGCAACTCCCACCGCCCCCCCTGCTGCCGCGCCGAGATCAACCAAAACGTCGGCTCCTTCCAATAGGGCTTGTGACCCGCCCGGCTCACCCGCAGCCCACCGACGACTAACAACATCACCGGCTGCTCCGCTGCGCCACGAGCCAGAAACGGACCTTCGACGCGATACCGCAGCCGCACCCGTCGGCCCCGAATCGGAAACCAGCGCACCTGCCAGCCCTGCTTCTCTTTCAGCCACTCGTCGGGCCGCCTCGCCCGCACCCCATATTTTCGCCGTCGCCCCCGGCCCCGCTGCGCTTCCGGCAACTCGTATAACGCGCGGTTCCTTGCCCCTCGCACACAGAGCGTCGTGCGGTCGGGCAGGTGACGCCATATCCCCGTGACATCATAGGCCCCATCCCCCACGGCTATCAGCCACTGCTCGGCCCGCCCGGCCTCATCCCGTTGCTGGCGCAGCCAGCCGAGCGCTCTGAGGCCCGCCTTCCATTCCTGGCGCGGGGGCTCGCTCCAAGCCACCGCCTGAGCCGGAAACGCTGGCCAGAGCCGTAGCGGAATGGCCCGGCTGTAACCCTCTTCTTGCGGCGTCAACCAGGCGAGATTGACAAACCGTTGGGCGCGGTCAATCCCCAGGCCAAACACCGGCGTGCGCGGGCACCGCCGCCACGCCGTCCCCGGCATCCGACGACTGCTCCGAGGGATCTGCACGCCGTCAACGACCGCCACATACGGCTCGCTCGGGGGCACGTGCCGCACCGTCTGCGGCGTCAGCGTCTGGCTCAACTTCTCCTGATCCACTCGCGGCAC
>JANWYM010000834.1 GCA_025055355.1 Abditibacteriales bacterium | reverse complement strand
GGTTTGCGGGACTGGTGGTCGGATGGCTCTTTGTCCTCTGCGGCTTGTTTCTGTTGGGCGGCGTGATGGTGGCGCGGGCGATGCCCTACGGAGGACTGCTGGCGCAGAGCGGCTTTGTGCTCTGGATCGGGGTGTGGTGGTATAGCGGCTTCTGGCGACTGCGGGCGGTGTATCGGGAGCGGTATGGCAGGGGGGCGTATCGGCAACTGTGCTTGCGCTTTTTCCTGCCGGGGCTGACGGGAGGGATTGCGGCGTTGATTTTTCCTGTCTTCATGAGTGGACCGCGACTGCTGCCGCCGGTTGTCGCTTACAGCCTCGCCGCCTATCTGCTGGTCACGATGGAACTTCTCGGCCAGCGCGGCAAGGAGTTATTCTACAACCTTGACTTGCGCATGTTCGTTTACAGCGTGTTTCCCGAGGAAGGGCGGGTTATCACCTCGGGCGTTTTCGCTTGGCTACGGCATCCGATTTACTCGGCTTTCCTGCGATGGGTATTTGCGCTGGGTCTGCTGCGCAACAACGCGCAAGCGTTGCTGTGCGCGGGAGTGATTGCCACAGGGCTGTGGTTTTGGGCGAGGGTGGAGGAACGGGAGTTAGCGGCGCGGGATGCGGGCTACGAGGATTATCGTCGGCGGGTGCCGGCTTTCTTCGTGACCCCGCCTGCGCGGCTCTGGCGGTTCTGGCGATTTTTGGTGACGGGCAAGGATGTCAACGGGTTTCGGTAGGTGGAGCATCCAAAAGGGTTATCTTCCGGAGGAACCATCCATGTCCCCCAGGGGACACCGTACCGGATGAAAATCGTCCTCCTCGCCTTCGTTTTTTGAGGTTCGAGGACGAGGACGACGAGGAGGACGATGACGATTTTCGAGGGGGTATCAGATGAACCGCCGTCAATTTCTACAAACCACCGCCGGCGTTGCCCTGTGCTCAACAGCGGCGCGCGCGGCAACGAAAGGAGCGAGTCGAGTGAACGCATCGAAACTTCCGCGCTGGCGGGGATTTAACTTGTTGGAGAAGTTCGTCGCCGAACGCAACGCGCCGTTCCGCGAGTCGGATTTCGAATGGATGAAGGAGTGGGGCTTTGACTTCGTGCGCCTGCCGCTATCATACCGCTGCTGGGCGGAGGGCACGCCGGATAAATGGCTGGAGTTGAAAGAGAACGTTCTCAAAGAGATTGACCAATGCGTGGAATTTGGGCGCAGGTACGGGGTGCATGTCAACATTAACTTCCACCGCGCGCCGGGCTACTGCGTCAACCCGCCGAGCGAACCGCTGGATTTGTGGAGCGACGAAAAGGCGCTGGACGCCTGCGCGTTTCACTGGGCGCATTTCGCCAAGCGATACAAGGGCATCCCCAGCACGCAGGTCAGTTTTGATTTGTTGAACGAACCTGCCATCATTCCCGAAGCAACCTACGCGAAGGTGGTCAAGCGATTGGTCGAAGCGATTCGCGCTGAGGACCCTGACCGCCTCATCATCGCCGACGGCTTGCGCTGGGGGCGGCAGCCCGTGCCGGCTTTAGCGGACTTGGGCATCGCCCAAAGCACACGCGGCTACGACCCCATGCGCATCAGCCATTACAAGGCCTCGTGGATTAGTGGTTCAGACAAGTGGGAGGAACCGACGTGGCCGCTCAAACTGAACGAGCATGACGTCTGGGACAAAGAACGGCTGCGCAAGGAACTCATCGCGCCGTGGAAGGCTTTGGAGCAGAAAGGTGTG
>JANWYM010000833.1 GCA_025055355.1 Abditibacteriales bacterium | reverse complement strand
GCAATCTCCGACATTATAGATTGCTTCGCTGCGCCCGCAACGACATTTCGCGCGGCAATCACATTTGCAGGCAGCGATGATGCCGACCAGATATCGGCGCTGCGTAGCGCAGGCTTCCAGCCTGCCGACAGATTATAGCATACTCCATCCCACCACACAAATAACCAAGACTGAACTTCTGCGTTTTGCCCTCTCCTGCGGAAATGCCCGTCATGGCGAGCGCAGCGAAGCAGTCCTCTCCGCCGGAGTCACTGCAGCAGCGGAGGGAATTGCTGCGCTCCGCTCGCCAAGATGTTTTTCTAAGGCAGAGAGGAAAAGAAGCGCGAAACGCAAAAGTTTAACTCTGAAAATACCTGTCATGGCGAGCGCAGCGAGGGATTGCTGCGCTCCGCTCGCCATGACACTTTCATCTGGCGTGGTGCCTCCTCGATCCTTATGAGAATAACTGGTCTAACGTCCCCAACTTGTCGGGGTTAAGCGGCAGGACGCCCCGAACAAGTTCAGGCGCCCGTGATAATTTTGACGTGGTGCAATTCGTTAGCGATGCATGGGTCATTCTCTTTGTTTCGCGGTGTTTGCACCGTCTTTGCCCATCTCCCAAAGACAGCGGCAAAGCCTTTGCAGCAGTCTTCGCAGGTGATGCACCATGATCAAGCACATCCTCGTGGCGATGGATGACTCGCTACACAGTTGGACAGCGCGACAGTATGCAGTGGATCTCGCGCGGGGCTACGGTGCCATTGTTAAAGTGCTGACGGTCGCCGATACAGGCATGATAGCGACGCCCGCTGGCTGGGGATTTGACAGCATGCCTTATTCATGGTTCGACCCGTCAGGTCACGGGAAAGCCGCGCAAACGCAATCTCTGGAAGCCACCTGCCTTGACCTGTTGAACAAGGCGCGGGTGATGCTTGAAGAAGACGGCGTGCCCTTTCGCACGGTCTATCGCTACGGCGTCCCCGACGATACGATTGTGCAGGAATCCGAAACCGCCGACCTCGTGGTCATGGGACATCAGGGCAGAGGCTCATCGTTCCTCAACCGGGTGATGGGGTCAACGGCGAGAAGCGTCGTGCGACGCTGCCATAAGCCTGTGTTCGTCGCCCCTCAAGAACATCAACCGTTGGAGCGCATTCTACTGGCTTATGACGGCAGCCCCCACGCTAACCATGCCTTGCAGTGGACCGCGGATATCGCCACGACCTTACAGTTGCCCGTTGTCGTCCTCTCCGTTCACAAGCGCGAAGGGGAGGCAGCGATGAACGTCCTCAGGGCGAAAGAATACCTGAACGCGTATCCCTTGCATGTAGCGTCAGTGAGCCTCATTCAATACAGGCACGTCGCGGACGAAATTCTGTGGGTTGCCTCCGAACACGGCTGCAACCTCATCGTGATGGGCGCCTACGGGCACAACCCGCTGCGCGAAGCCGTGTTGGGCAGCACGACGGAGAAGGTGATGAACGAGACGGCGGTGCCGTTGATGTTGGTGAGATGAGGTCCCCGTCGTTAAAAGGGGTGTTTTGAGCCGCTGGCAACAATCAGGAGTGCAAGACCTGTCATGCACCGGAGAAGGTGCGAGTGAAAGGGTTGGGTAAGCCGCCCGACGCACGGGCGAACCTGTGAGCAATCGGCGTGGACTGCGCCGTGTGCCACGTGGGTTTGAAGGACGAAGTCCATGCGCCCTCCATGGGTGGGGAGGCTATCCACGAGGTCAAAATTGACCCGCAGCAC
>JANWYM010000832.1 GCA_025055355.1 Abditibacteriales bacterium | reverse complement strand
AGGGACGAGGAGTCACGCCAACTGCCCGCAGGCGTCCAACTGGGCGACATCGTTTACGTCGAGAGCCTGCGGCGCACCGGGGTGTTGCTCACGCCGCCGGACGTGGACGGGCGCGTGAAGGTGCGCGTCGGCGCGATGGCGGTGGAAGTCGAAACGCGCGACGTCAGACCTGCGCCGCCGGAGACGCAGTCGGTCAACACGGCTGCCCTGAGCGCGCTGCGTCACACGAAAGCCTTCAGCGTTCCCCCCGAGATTTATCTGCGCGGGCTAACGGTGGAGGAAGCCCTCACGCGGCTGGACAAGTATCTCGACGACGCCGTCCTCGGTGAGGTCTCCCCTGTGCGCATTGTGCATGGCAAAGGCACTGGCGCGCTGCGTGAAGCGATTCACGCTTACCTGCGCCATCATCCGTCGGTGACCTCCTTTCACACCGCCGACCTCAGCGACGGCGGCGACGGCGTGACGGTGGCGCACCTGCGGGAGACAAGCGCATGACGTTCATCCGCGGATGACAGAGAGTAGCGCAGGCTGCCAGCCTGCATTCATGACACCTTCCCTACGCCATTCAGACAGGGTAACGCGCCCGTCGGAGAATCGGCAGCGAGGATTTCCAGAAATCATAGCGCACGTTTTGCTGGCGCGGCGGTTGCGTCTGCGCCAGATGGACGAAGTGCGCCTTGCCGTCCTTGACGAGTCAGTTGGACAGTTAGGTGTGAACGTCGAACTCTCATCAAGCGTGATGCGGTCCGCCGCGCCGGTCAGCCACGGCCGGGAATGTCATCGGCGTGCCGTCCATCCTCCGCCACTGAACCGTTGGGTATTCTGGAGATGTGCGATCGGATGTATTTTTCGGCGGCGAGAAAGCGGTAGAGATAAACGTTGCCGTCCACGAAATCCGGTCGTGCCAGATAGAGGTTGTCCTGTTCATCCGTCTCCATCGTCGGCGGGTTGGTGGCGTCGGTGGATTCGTAGAGCGCGACGAAACTCTTCCGCACCTATGGGGGACGAGGCTCCAGTGGAGCCGAGAGTTCGGCGGGAGCCTCACCCTTCCGGTCTGTGATTTCCGTGCGGCGTGGCTTCGACCAGTCGAAATAGATGCTGCCTTCAGAAGGAAAACCGTTGTGAGGGGAGAAAAGACCAATCCGTAAGGACAACATGCTCACTCTCTCGCAACTCAGAAAACGCATCGGCGAAGACGGTTGGTATGCGCGGCAGTTCGGCGCCGACGCGCCGGTCATTGAGGCGAAGAAGTCGCTGGCGCGCAGTGTGCTGGAGACTTTCACGCGCTCGTTCTCAACTTCGGAGCATACAGAGGTTGTAGCCTACTTCGTGCCGGGGCGCGTGGAGGTGCTGGGCAAGCACACCGACTATGCGGGCGGACACAGTTTGCTCATCGCGGCGGACAGAGGCTTCTTTTGCCTCAGCGCGCTCAACGGGACGCATCGCGTCCGCCTGGTCGAGAACGATCCGTCGTTCCCGCCATGCGCGTTTGAAATCTCACCGAACCTCGAACCGCCCGTCGGTCACTGGTCGAACTACCCGATGACGATGGTGAAACGCCTCGCCGCAAACTTCACTCCCCCCGCAGACAGGGCTGGCAGGGACGCGCCACTTCTCCAAGGTGTCAACGTCGCTTTCGGCTGTGACCTGCCCATTGCCAGCGGCATGAGCGGGTCGTCGGCGTTGATGATTATGACGTTCTTCGCGCTCGCGCTGCCCAATCGCCTGATGGAGAG
>JANWYM010000831.1 GCA_025055355.1 Abditibacteriales bacterium | reverse complement strand
ACAGGACGTTTGCCGGTTTTGATGCAGTGCAGAAAATCCGCCCACAGCTCGCGGATGTTCTGATGGTCGGGCTGGTGCAACTTCGCGTCCTCGTGGATGACGGGTTTGCTTTTGTCGCTGGGGTAGAACGTCCAGCCGTCCAGCCAACCCATGTGGAACGTGCCGTGTGTGCCGTAGAAGTAGCAGCCGATGTGGTGCTTCTCGGCTTCGTTGCCCGCGTAGAGGCGATGCTCCCACGTTACGGTGAACGACTCGAACTCGAACACCGCCACTTGCGTGTCAGGCGCGTCGGTGTTATCGCGCTTGATGAAGCGTCCGCCGGTGGAGTAGACCTTGCGGGGGGCTTTCTCCTCCATGCACCAGAGGATTTGGTCCATCCAGTGAATGCCCCAATCGCCCAACTGTCCGTTGGCGAAGTCGAGGAACTGCCGAAAGCCACGGGGATGAATCCGCTTGTTGAACGGGCGCAGCGGGGCGGGTCCGCACCAAAAGTCCCAGTCCAATCCCTTGGGCGGGTCGGAGTCCGGCGTCGGCTCGCCCGCGCCGCCGGGGTAGTGGACGAACGCCCGCACCAAGCCGATGGTGCCGACCTTGCCCGAGCGGATGAACTCCCGCCCCGAAATGTTGTGGGGAGACACGCGCCGATGCGTGCCGACCTGCACGACGCGGTTGTTCTCGCGGGCGGCTTTGACCATCGCCTTGCCCTCGTTAATGGTGTGCCCGATGGGCTTCTCGACGTAAACGTGCGCGCCGGCTTTGATGGCGGCGATGGTGTTGAGCGCGTGCCAGTGGTCGGGCGTGGCGACGATGGCGATGTGGGGTTTCTCTTTGTCCAGTAGTTCGCGGTAATCCTTGTATCTTTTCGGCTGGTCGCGGCATAGTTTCTCCACATCTGCCGCTGCCGCGTTCAACTGGTTCTCATCTACGTCGCACAGCGCAACGACCTCGCACTCGCCCGACGCGATGGCTTCGCGCAGAATGTTCATCCCCCACCAGCCGCTGCCGATGAGGGCGGTTCGGTATTTGCGTCGTTGTTCGCTTCTCAATGCTCCTGGCGCGGACAGGGCAGCCGTGGCAGCAACTGAAGTAGCCATAAAGTCTCTGCGGGTCATCGCACAAAAACATAATGCGTAATCCGCGATGCGTAATGGATAACTAAACTTTTGCGTTTTGCCCTTTGCTTCGAAACAAAGACGCCTGTCATAGTAGGCGCAGCGAAACCATCCCCTACGGAGGAGACGGCTGCGACGGAGAGGATGGCTTCGCTGCGTTCACCATTTACGCATCGCGCCCTACGCATCACCCTGGCATCACGTGATATTGGGGCGTCACCTTTTCGATGTTAGGCGTCACGTCGGCTTTGACGTTGCCGACCGCCCACGCTATGCCGCCCAGTAGGATCTGCTGGAAAATGGGGTTCGTCCACACGTCCTCGCGGTGTCCCATCGAGGTGTAGAACACGCGCCCCTTGCCATGCCCTCGCGCCCACGTCGCAGGGTAGGGCGGACGCTGGTAATCCCTGCCCTGCATCCCCTGCGTCTCCTGAATCAGAATCACGTGCAGGTCTTTGGCGAAGTTGCGGAACCCATACCATTCCTCCAACAACTCAAAATCCTTCAGCCCTTCACAGCCGGGGAACTTGGGGTCAGCGACGCGCATCATCGCTTTCTGCTGCGCCCCATGCCCGCTGAACTCCCCCCCAATCATGGCAATGAACGAGTCCACCGTGCCGTTGC
>JANWYM010000830.1 GCA_025055355.1 Abditibacteriales bacterium | reverse complement strand
GGGCTTCTTTGAGGACAGCGGCTTTCAGTTGGCGAACGTGGACATTCTGCAAGTGAGCTATCGGGGCGTTCTGGGCGGGACGTTCCCGCCGACCCCCAATCCCACGACCGCTTTGTGGACGGGAACGAGACAGTTCTTCGTGACGCCCGAACCCAGCGTGCTGCTGCTGCTTGCCTTGGGTGCGCTGGGCTGGATGGCGCAGTGGCGTCGCTCCGTCGCTGCGCGGCGACGCGCATGATGGCTGACTTCGCCCGTCAATTTCATACCCCGCCCCGCGAGTTTGCCCCGGTGCCGTTCTGGTGCTGGAACGACGATGTGCGCGAGGAGGAACTGCTGTCTCAGTTGCGCCAACTCCAGGCAAAGGGCTGTGGCGGGTTCATCCTCGCGCCGCGCCACGGGCTGCGCGTGCCTTTCCTCTCCGAGCGATGGTTTCAACTCGTCCGTCTGGTGGTGGGGGAGGCGGCGCGGCTGAGGTTGCGGGTGTGGCTCTACGACGACGAGAGTTGGCCCAGCGGCACCGTGGGCGGGCGACTCAGCCAGCGCCCGGAACTGCGCGGGCGGTGTCTGAGGTTCTACGACGTTGGCACGTGGGAACGTGGGAACGTTGAAAGGTTGCAACGATTCGCGACGGAAGGAGAGAAGCTGATTTATGCCGCTGCCCTGCCCGTTCCCGCTGCGGGCGAACACTGGAACTTGGCGCGCGCTGTCAACCTGACCGCGTCCCCCTCACCCCTCACCCCTCATCCCTCATCCCTTTTCCGAGTATTCGCGTTCACCGAGGTCGCTTACGGCTACATAGACCCCCTGAACCCCGCTGTGGCAGAGGGGTTTTTGCGCACAATACATGAGGCGTATGCCTCGGCGTGCGGCGAGCATCTGGGCAACACGGTGGTGGGTGTGTTCATGGACGAGCCGGCGCTGGTGAGCGTGTGGGAGATGCGCGAGAAGCAATTTCTGCCGTGGTCGTCACGGCTGCCGCAGGAGTTCAAAGAAGAGCATGGCTACGATTTGATTCCCTTCCTGCCGAGTCTCATTCTGGACACGGGCGTGTCGGCGTCGCAGGTGCGGCAGGATTTCTGGCAGACGGTGCGGCGGTTGTATGTGTCCAACTTCTTCGCGCCGATAGCGCGGTGGTGCGCGGAACATCGCCTCGCGCTGGCGGGGCATCTGCTGTTTGAAGAGCCGCTGTATCGGCAGGTGCGATTTCAGGGGGACGCGCTGAGCGTCTATCGCCAGATGCACGTGCCGGGCGTGGACCATGCGGGCGTGGAGCGAGGCGGGCTGCACCACAAGTTGTGCGCGTCCACCGCTCATCAAAGCGGCAACCGGCGCGTCCTGTCGCACACCTTCGGCGGATGCGGCTGGGGCGTGTCACTTGCCGAGCGCAAAGCCGCCGTGGACTGGCAGTTGGCGATGGGCGTGAACCTCATCGCGCCGCACGCCCTCTATTACTCAATTCGCGGCAAACGCAAGCGCGAAAGTCCCCCGTCCGACCGGCACGAACCGCATTGGCGATACTATCAACACTTCAGCGATTACGTGGCGCGATTGTGCTGGGCATTATCACAGGGGCGGCACGTTGCCAAAGTCTGCGTCCTCTACCCATCGCGGTCGGCATGGGCGCAGCCGGCGGACGCGACTGCGGACGACGTGGAAAAGGACTTGTTTTACGTCTGCGACCAGTTGACGCGCTTGCACTACGACTACGATTTCATTCATGAAGACACCCTCGTGTCT
>JANWYM010000082.1 GCA_025055355.1 Abditibacteriales bacterium | reverse complement strand
GGTCCCGCTGGAACGCCCAACTGTTCCGCCGCCCTCACGTTGAACTCGCCGGGGCGGTCTTTCTCGATGAAGGCGTAGCCCAACACAAACACGCGATGGTCGAGCGCGGCGCAGCGGACGGCGTATTCGGGTTCGTCGCAGACCAGCCCTGACTCAGTCAACTCCCGAATGTTCACGTCGAAGTTGATGTGCGCCTGGTGCAACCGCGTCAGCGTGGCGACGTATTCCGCTATGCCTGGCGGACCGAAGAGGCGCAGGGGGTGCGTGCGTCCTTCCATCTCCATAGACATGAGCATCCCCATCAGCCCGAGGAGGTGGTCGCCGTGCATGTGGCTGATGAAAATGGCTTCCACGCGGCTGAAGCGCAGCCGCGCCTTGCGCATCTGAATCTGCGCTGCCTCGCCGCAGTCGAACAGAAAAATCCGCCCGTGACGCACCAGCGCGACGCAGGCGAGGTTGCGCTTCAAGGTGGGAACGCCAGAGCCGGTGCCAAGCGTAATGACTTTCATCGGGTTCATGGGTTCATGGACTCCCCGGGGACGGCTTCGCCGCGCTCGTCATGACGCTTTCACGCGGCGGGGACGGCTTCGCTCCACTCATCATGACAGGCACAAATCGTGCCGCCACCCAGCACCTCGTCGCCGTCGTAGACCACCACCGATTGCCCCGGTGTGACGGCGGACTGCGGCTCAGCGAAGGTCAGCCTCAAAGCCTCCTCGGTGGCATGCGTCAGCGTCGCGTTCACGCGGCGCGCTTGGTAGCGAATCTTGCATGTCACTGCGCGCGGCGTTGCGGGTGGTTCGCCGACAATCCAGTTGACGGGCGAGGCGTGGCAGACACTCGACAGCAGTTCTTCGCGCCTGCCGACTTGAATCACGTTGCGTGCGGCGTCGATGCGCGTGACATACAGCGGCGCAGGGGAGGCGATACCTAAACCGCGCCGCTGCCCGATGGTGTAATGAATGATCCCCGCGTGCTTGCCGATGACGCGCCCCGCGCTGTCGACGATGTCGCCGGGCTGGGCAAGGGCAGGTTCGCGCTCGCGGATGAACTTCGCGTAATCGTTGTCTTCGATGAAGCAAATCTCTTGACTGTCGGGCTTATGCGCGACCGCCCATCCCATCTCCGCCGCGAACTGGCGCGTCTCTTCCTTGCGCCACGTTCCCAGCGGGAAGAGTGAGTGGGCGAGCTGCTCCTGCGTCAGCACGTAAAGCACGTAGGACTGGTCCTTGCTATCGTCCACGCCGCGCAACAGGCGATACTTTCCAATGGACTCATCGAAAACGCGGCGAGCGTAGTGCCCCGTCGCTACATAATCGCAGCCGAGTTCTGCTGCCTTCTGACGCAGCGCGGCAAACTTAATGAATTGGTTGCAGCGCACGCACGGATTCGGGGTCCGCCCGCGGGCGTATTCGCGGATGAAGTCCGCGATGACGGTCTCCTCGAAATCTGCACTCATGTTCAGCACGTAGTGCGGAATCCCCAACCGCATCGCCACCCGCCGCGCGTCCTCCACTTCGCCGACGGTGCAACAGCCGCCGAAGCGCGGGGGCGCAAAAGGGTCCGCTTGGGGCGGGACGTAAGGTTTGTAGGTCACACCGATGACCTCATATCCTTCCCGCACCAACAACGCCGCTGCCACCGAACTATCCACTCCACCGCTCATCGCGGCGAGAACGCGGCTCTTCATAGCAATGGTATTCCCGACAGGATGAACAGGTTCAAGAGTGACGCGGTTGCCGTCACGCCTTGCCCCCGCCGAGAGTCCTTCTCCTCCTCGTCGTCGGTCGCTTATGAGGTTCAAGGACTGAGGACGAGGAGGATTTTCAGGACGGGAGATCGCATCAGCAACCGCGTAACTTTTGAAGTTCTCAGACTGAAATCGTCCTGTTCATCACGGCCTAACTTCTCCTCACCTGCTGCAGCCGTGTCACGATGCGAGCCAGTTCCTCCACCGTGCGGTCTACGTCCTCCTCGGTGTTGTCGCGCCCCAGCGTGAGGCGCAGCGGTCCGCGGACCCACTCGCGGGGGACGCCGATGGCTTGGAGAACGTGTGACGGTTCGAGAGCGCCGGAGGTGCACGCGCTGCCGATGGAGACGGCGATGCCTGCGAGGTCGAGGTTCATCTGCATCACTTCACCCGCCACGCCCTTGACGCAGATGTGCACGTTGTTCGGCAGTCGTTCCGTCGGATGCCCGTTGAGCCGCACGTCAGGGATGCGCTCCATGATGCCGCGTATCAGTCGGTCGCGCAGCGCCGTCAGGCGCGCCGAGGACGCCGCCATGTCGCGCTGCGCGATGGCACACGCCTTGCCTAAGCCGACGATGCCGGGCACGTTCTCCGTCCCGGCGCGCCGCCCCCGTTCCTGCTCGCCGCCGTGAAGGAGCGAGAACATGCGCGTCCCGCGCCGAATGAACAGCGCCCCGATGCCCTTCGGTCCGTAGAACTTGTGAGCGGTCAGCGTCAACAAGTCTACGCCTAACGCGTTGACGTTCACGGGAACCTGTCCGACAGCCTGCACCGCGTCGGTGTGAAAGACGATGCCGCGCGCCCTGACCACGCGGGCGATGTCGGCGATTGGCTCTATCGTGCCGATTTCGTTGTTCGCCATCATCACGGACACCAACACCGTGTCGTCGGTCAGTTGCTTTGCGACGTCCTCGGGCGAGACCACGCCATGCTTATCCACCGGCACCGCGACGACTTCAAAGCCCATCTCGCGCTGCAGGAACTTGGCGGTGTGAGTGATGGCGTGATGCTCAATCGCCGAAATGACAATCCGCTTGCCCTTGTCGCGCCAGCGAAACGCGGTGCCGATGAGGGCGAAGTTGTCCGACTCCGTGCCGCCGCTGGTAAAAACGATTTCGTCCGGCTGCGCGCCAATGAGTTGCGCCACCTGCTGGCGCGCCTCGTCAATCGCCGCCCGCGCTTCCCGACTGAACGCGTGCGGGCTGGAAGCGTTGCCAAACTTCTCCGTAAAGTAAGGTCGCATCGCTTCCATCACTTCAGGGTCCACCGGCGTGGTAGCAGCGTGGTCAAGGTAAATGCGTTGGGTCATGGGTCTTCTCTGTCCTCCTGAACGCCCCAACTGCTTGGGGGGATTGCCCGCTCAGGCCCGCTCCCGTTCGGGCGTCGCGGGTGTTGATAGGTTGAGCCTCCTCAGCAGCGGCGGGGGCGGCGCCGCCATCGCGCGTGGGCGGTGATCTCCTCCAACTCCTGTTGTGCCCAGCGAAGTTCCTGCTCTTTGCGGCGCAGGCGCCGTTGGAGTTGGGCTGCCGTCTCCGCGAGGAAGTCCCGTCCGCAGGCGGCGGCTCGCTCGGCTTTGCGGTAGAGTTGCGCCATCTCTTCGTTCTCGAGACGGCGGATTTGCCTCTGGAGGCGGGCGATGGCTTGGTCCAACGCCGCGCGCTGGCAGCGAAGGCGTTCGATGCGCTGGGCAGGCGTCTCAAGAAGGTCAGCGGCTCCGGGCTGCTCCCGCTCGGCAATTTGCCGCAGCCGTGCGAGGTCGCCGCACGCGTAGGCGTCGTTGATTTGTGCCATCAAGCGCGCGCAATTGTCTCGCTCCTGCGCCGTCCGCGCTAAGTCGGGATGAAAAGCCTTCGCCAGACGACGGTAGAGGTCTTTCATCTCTTGGCGTTCCTTGGGCGCCAGGGCGGGCGGCTCGGGGGGTCGACGGAGACACTCCCGCACGTAGCGCTCAAAGTCCTCCGCCATTTTCTTCTCATAGAGCGTGCGATAAGCGTCCTCGCGCTGCTGCCACTGCACCGCGCGGAAGCCGTGCTCTTCAATCTCATCTATCCGCAGGTAACACTCCTCGATTTGGAATTGCAGTCGCTGCAACTGCGTGAGGAGCGAGCCGACAGCCGCGAGGTAGCGCACCTCGAACGCCTCCACTGCGCGCCGACGCGTGGTCAGGGTCATCTCCAGATCCGCCAGCAGCGACTTGCGTTCCTCAATCTCCGCCTGCAGCCGCCCCAGGTGCGCCTCCTCGGTGGAGGTCACCAGCACAATGCTCTTTGGGTTTTCCCTCTGGGCTTGCATAACGAGTTTGATTATAAACTGTTTCGCGGAAAACGTCCAGCGGGAAAGCCGCGTCATCCAGCCGTGAAATGGGGTATACTACACGACGAGGGACCAGGAGAGGAGAACGACTGTGGACGTCCGAACACTGGCGCTGAACTTTACTCTCATACTCCCGTGCATGTTTGCGGTCGCGTGGTGGGGGCTGTCGTGGCTCATGCCGCGCCTGCCTGAGAAGCCGCGCCGTGCGACATGGGTGGACTGGCTGACCTGCGCCGCGCTGGTCATGGTGCTGGGCAGCGGAGGGATGCTCATCGCGGCGATGCAGGGACAACCGGAGTTCGCCCTAAGTTTCTCTTCGTTCAAACTGCTCATCTTCTTCACGGTGGGCTTCCGTTGCGACTGGGTGGCGCTGACTTTTTTCGTGCTGCTGTGCGTGCTGTTTTTGTGGGTGCAAGGGGCGGCGTTGCTGGACGGCGATGACCCCCGAACCAATATGGCTGCCTTGCGCAACAACGGTGATCTGCTGTGGGCATTAGGCGCGATGACGTGGACGCTGTTCGCAAGCGACGTCGTCCTGCAAACCCTGTTGTGGCATCTCGCACCGCTGGGACTGTGCCGCCTGATGCAGCAGGACCGACGCACGGCGGACGAACGGGCGGCGCTGAGGCAATGGCTCATCGCTGTCAGCGTAAGCGGCGTGCCGTTTTTGGCTGGTGTTCTCATCCTCTGTTACCACGCGGGCGCAGCGGACCCTGCGCTCCTGCGTCCGGCACTGACCTCCACGCCCTCGGGCATCTTGCTGTTGAGCGGCGCGTTAATGCTCCTGGGGCTTTACGGCAAACTCGGACTGATGCCGCTGCACCGCTGGGCGTTCGCTCTGCTGCGTCTAACTCCCCTGCGCACGCGGCTGTTGTTGATGACCGTCTTGCCTGTCCTCGATCTTTACGTTTTCGTGCGGCTCTTCTTGGGCCTCTATCCCTACTGGGGACTCCAGGAGATGAGCGCGCCGCTGACGGCTTTGGGGCTGCTGGCGATGGGATGGAGTGCCATCGCCGCTTGGCGCGCCAAGGGCGACGTCGAACGTTTGGGGGCGCTGCACGTCAACCAGTTGGGATTTCTCCTGTTAGGTATGGGCGTGTTCTCGCTCAACGCCATTCACGGCAGCTTGCTGCACGTCGGCGTGCGCGCCGTCGCGTTGATGTCCTTGAGCGGTCTGCTGTGGACGTCGGGCAAAGGGCGATTGCTGCCGATGGCAAACGGTATCCACAAGGTCACGGCGGTCGTGGCGGCGTCCGCGCTGGTAGGCGCTCCCGGAACGGCAGGCTTTCTCAGCGCGGGGAACATCTTCATGGGCTTGTGGCAACTGCCGTCAGGCGGGGCGCAGTTGCTGCTGCTGCTCCTCGTTGCTGCTGCGCTCGGCGCGATGGTGCCGCTCCTGCGTCCGCTGCTTGCCGCCCCCCCGCGGCGCCCGCTGCGCCGCCGGGTGCCAACCTTAGAGCCATCCGCAGCGGGCGTTCTTAACCTCCCTTGGGCGCTCGCTGGGGGCGTCCTGCTGGGCTTGGGTATCTGGACGGAACCCCTCCGCCAGTTCGCGCAACTCCTTGAAAGCGCCCTACACATCCGGCTCCATCTTTGAGGCGCCGGGGCAGTTCGTGGCGCGGGAGAAGTTGAACGTGTTTCGTGATGCCTCCGATGCTCCGCCTGTCAAGGCGCGCGCCGCGGGTGTGGACGGAAAGACGTGAGGCGAACGGTTGGACAAATTGACCGAAGGCAGCCCCCGTGCCCTCGGCGCGCTCAGCGGTGAAAAAATATCCGTTTTCGTGACAAAAAAAGCCCCGCCGTCGCCTTGACTTTCGCCCCCCGTTTGAGTATAATTCCAAGCGTAAAAACCCCAGAAAAATAGGGTGTTTTTGGGGTTTTTCAACATCCCCTCACAGGAGGCAAAAACCTTGGCAGACGAACCCACCTACACCGCAGACGACATCACCGTTTTGGAGGGGTTGGAAGCCGTCCGGGTGCGCCCGGGCATGTATATCGGCGACACGAACGTGCGCGGTCTGTTCAACCTCTGCCGCGAAGTTGTAGACAATTCTATTGACGAGGTGCTGGCGGGTTACGCCACTCACATTGATGTTGTGCTTCAGGAGGAAGGCGTCGTCAGCGTCACCGATGATGGACGCGGCATCCCCGTTGACATCCATCCCACCACCGGCGAACCTGCGGTCACGACCATCATGACCAAACTCCACGCCGGCGGCAAGTTCGGGGGCAGCGGCTACAAGGTGGCGTCGGGGTTGCACGGCGTTGGCGTGTCGGTGGTCAATGCCTTGAGCGAGTGGCTGGAGGTGGAAGTCTACCGCGACGGCAAGGTTCATTTCCAGCGTTATGAGAAGGGCAAGCCGGTCACCCCGCTTCTGGTGCGCGGCAAGGCGAAAGGCACCGGCACGAAGGTCACTTACAAGCCCGACCCGACCATCTTCACTCACTCCGTCGAGATTGACCGCGAACTGCTCACAACGCGCTTGCGCGAACTGTCTTTTCTGAACCCCACAGCGGTCATCACCCTGACCGATTACAAAACAGGAAAGACGGAAACCTTCCAGAACAAGGGCGGCATCGCCGCGCTGGTGCAGTATCTCAACCGCCAGAAGGAAACGCTGCACCGCCATCCGATCTACTTCCGCCGCGAGCGCAACGACATCGAGGTGGAAGTCGCCATTCAGTACAACGAAGGGCTGAACGACACCATCGTTTCATTTGCTAACAACATCTGCACGGTGCTGGGGGGAACGCACGAAAGCGGCTTCAAGAGCGCGCTGACAAGTGTAATTAATTCCTACGCCCGCAAGAACAACCTGCTCAAAGAGAAAGACCCCAACCTCATCGGCGACGACGTGCGCGAGGGGCTGGTCGCCGCCGTCAGTATCAAAATGCAGAACCCCATCTTCGAGAGTCAGGACAAGAAGCGGCTGGGGAGCCTGGAAGCCGAGGGCATCGTGCGCTCCATCGTGCAGGAGGGGCTGTCGGAGTTCCTCGAGGAAAACCCCCAGGTGGCGCGGCGCATCGTCGCCAAAGCCATCGCGGCGGCGCAGGCACGCATCGCCGCCAAAAAAGCCGCCGAACTGGTGCGCCGTAAAAACGCGCTGGAGGATTCCACCCTCCCGGGCAAGTTGGCGGACTGCTCGGAGAAGGACCCCAAGTTGTGCGAGTTGTTCTTGGTGGAGGGCGACAGCGCCGGCGGTTCTGCGAAGCAGGGGCGCGACCGCCGCACGCAAGCCGTGCTGCCGCTGCGCGGCAAAATCATCAACGTCGAGAAGAACCGCCTCGACAAAATCCTGGCGAACGAGGAAATTCGCGCCATGATTACGGCGTTAGGCACGGGGATCGCCGACCGCCACGGCAACAACGATGAAAACGGCAGCGACGAGAACGGCGAGAGCGACGGCAAGAGCGAGAGCAAGTTTGACATCAGCCGCTTGCGCTACGACCGCCTCATCCTATTATGTGATGCGGACGTAGACGGCAGTCACATCCGCACCCTGCTGCTCACCTTCTTCTTCCGCTACATGCGCCCCCTGATTGAGGCGGGGCATGTTTATATCGCCAAACCCCCCCTGTTTGGCATTCAGCACGGCAAGCAAATCCTCTACGCCGACGATGAACAGGAGCGCGACCGGTTGCTCAAAGAGATCGGACGCCGCGCCCACGTCACCCGCTTCAAGGGATTGGGGGAAATGAACCCCGAACAACTGCGGGAGACCACGATGGACCCCGAAAAACGCAGCCTGATGAAAGTCTCCCTCGACGACGTGATTGAAGCCGACCGCATCTTCAGCATCCTCATGGGCGATGCCGTCGAACCCCGCAAGGACTTCATCACCGCCCACGCGAAGGAAGTGACCGAACTGGACATCTAACGACGACCCCAGACCCCTGACCTCGGACGCCGGACCGCCGGACGACCGCGCCGGTGTCCGAGGCTCAGTTGTCCGAGGCTCAGTAGTCATCATGGCAGTCATCGCCCGACAGATCACTGAACTACCCATCGAGCAGGAGATGACCATGTCCTACGTGCGTTACGCGATGAGCGTCATCGTGGGGCGGGCGTTTCCTGACGTGCGCGACGGCTTGAAGCCGGTGCATCGGCGAATTCTTTACGCGATGTTCGACGAGGGCGTGCGTCCCGACCAGCGGCGCGTCAAGTGCGGCGCGGTGGTGGGCGAGGTGCTGAAGACGGATCACCCGCACGGCGACCAAGCCGTTTACGACACGCTGGTGCGCATGGCGCAGGATTTCTCGTTGCGCTATCCGCTCATTGACGGGCAGGGCAATTTTGGCAGCGTCGACGGCGATCCCCCCGCCGCCTATCGTTATACCGAAGCCCGCCTCGCCCCGATCGCGATGGAGTTACTGCGCGACATTGACCAGGAGACGGTGGACTTCGTGGCGAACTACGATGAGTCTACCACCGAGCCCGCCGTGCTGCCGGCGGTGTTCCCCAACCTGCTGGTGAACGGCTCGCAGGGCATCGGCGTCGGCATGGCGACCAACATCCCCCCTCACAACTTGGGCGAGGTATGCGACGCGGTCAGTTACCTCATTGACCACCCCGACGCCACCGTTGACCAGTTGATGAAAATCATCCCCGGACCTGACTTTCCGACGGCGGGGTTGATTTTGGGCACGAAGGGCATCCGCGAAGCCTACGCCACCGGGCGCGGCAGCATCACCCTGCAGGCGCGGGCGGTCATTGAGCCGATGGAGCGAGGACAGAACGCGATTCTGATTACCGAACTGCCCTATCAGCAAAACAAAGCCGTCCTCATCGAGCAAATCGCCCGCCTCGTGCGCGAGAAGAAAATGCCCGAAGGCATCAGCGAAATCCGCGACGAGTCCGACCGCACGGGGCTGCGCATCGTCATCGAACTGCGGCGCGACACCAATCCGCACGTCATCCTCAACCACCTCTACAAACACACCGGTTTGCGGCAGACGTTCGGCATCATCAACCTCGCCATCGTGGACGGTGCGCCGCGCGTTCTGACGTTGAAGGAAGCGCTGGAGTATTTCATCAAGCACCGTCAGGAGGTCATCACGCGGCGGACGAAGTTCCAACTCAACAAGGCGCAGGCGCGCGCCCACATCCTGGAAGGCTTCCGCATCGTCCTGCGGCGTCTGGACGACGTGGTCGCTCTCATCCGCGCCGCGAAGAACCGCGACGAAGCGCGGCAGGGGCTGCGCGCCCGTTACGGTCTCAGCGATGAGCAGGCGAACGCCGTCCTCAACATGCAACTCGGTCAGTTGACGCAACTGGACCAGCAGCGGATTCAGGAGGAATACGCTGAGATCCTGAAGGAAATCGAAACGCTCGAGGGCATCTTAGCCGACCCGCGCCGCGTCCTCCACCTCATCAAGGAGGACATGCGCCGCATCAAGCGCGAATATGGCGACGAGCGGCGGACGCAGATCCGCGTCGAGGAAGCCGCTGACATCAAAATCGAAGACCTCATCGCGCAGGAAGACATGGTCATCACCATCACCCGCGACGGCTACATCAAGCGGCTGCCGGTGGATACCTACCGCACGCAGAGTCGTGGGGGGAAGGGCATGATCGGGCTGACCAAAAAAGAAGAGGACGTGGTGCAGCACCTGTTCATCGCCAACACCCACTCGCAAATTCTCTTCTTCACCAACAAGGGGCGCGTGTATCAGTTGCGGGCGTTTGAAGTGCCGGCGGCGTCGCGGCAGGCGCGCGGCACGCCCATCATCAACCTCGTCCAACTCGAGCCAGGCGAAAAAATCACGGCGACGATCCCCGTGCGCGACTTCAAGCAGAAGGGCTTTCTCTTTATGACCACCAAGTTCGGCACGGTCAAAAAGACGCCGCTGGAGGAGTTCGACACGCGCTACTCCAAGGGGCTCATCGCCATCACGCTCGATGAGAAGGACGAGTTACGCTGGGTGGAGTGGACGGACGGCAAGCGGGAAATCGTGTTAGGCACGCACGCGGGGATGTCCATTCGCTTCCCCGAGAGCGACGTGCGCCCGATGGGACGCCCGGCGGCGGGCGTGATTGGGATGCGGTTGGACAAGGGCGACTACATTATCGGTATGGACGTGGTTAAGAAAGGACACGACTTGCTGGTGGTCAGCGAGCAGGGCTACGGCAAGCGCACCGCCCTCGACGAATACCGCGTGCAGAGCCGGGGCGGCAGCGGCATCCTGACGATGAAAATCACCGAGAAGAACGGTCCCGTCGTCGACCTGCGCGTCGTGCACCCCGATGATGAACTGCTCCTCATCACCCAACGCGGCGTGGTCATTCGGCAGAAGGTCGGCGACATCTCGCAAGTCGGGCGCAACACGCAAGGCGTGCGGCTGATTCGGCTGGATGAAAAAGACAAGGTCAGCGCGGTAGCCAGGATTGTAAAAGAGCAGGAGGAGTAAGATTCCAGAGGTCTGACGACTTTGGCTCCCCGCGCCGGCGGGCTTTATCGGCAGTCCCCGAACGGAACGCAAAAGTTTAACAAGCACGCGCCTCGCCAGGGGATGGCTTTGCTGCGCTCGCCATGACGGGTATTTGCGCAGGAATCACTCACGTCACCGCAGGGACACCCCGCCGGAGGAACATCGCTCACCCCAGAAAACTGCTCCGTCGCCAACCACTGAAAACTGAACTTGACAATCCTCTCTAAATCCTTAATAATAAGCAGACAATCATCATTCGACCAGAAAGGAACCACGCGAGCCTATGGCGAAGGAGATTGAGGAACGCGAACCAGAGACACAGGAAGAAGAGGTTTACGCCGGCGACGCCGAGATCGAAGAGTATCGCCGCTTGATGGCGCGCCCGACCAAGTTCGAGGACGGCTTCGGGATAAAAGCCGTGCTGGGGGGGCTGTTCATCGCGCTGGTGATGATCCCCGGCTCCATTTATCTGGGGCTGGTGGCGGGGCAGGGGTTGGGTCCAGCGGCGGAGTGGGTGACGGTGATTCTTTTCGCCGAAATTGCGCGCCGCTCGCTGACACAACTCAAGCGGAACGAGATTTACATCCTCTACTACCTCGCGGGCAGCCTCGTCAGTTTTCAAGCGGGTGTGGCGCTGTCGGGCGGGGCGTTCGGCTGGCTGATTTGGAGTCAGTATCTCCGTCAGGCGCCGCCCCTGCAGGGGATGGGCATCAGTGAACACATCCCCGGCTGGGTCAGCCCCCCGCCCACCTCGGAGGCGATCCTGCACCGCAACCTGTTTCACCCCGACTGGTGGCGCGACTCGCAGACGGGGCACTGGCTGGGTCCGATCGTCCTGATTCTCATCGGTTCGGTTCTCGGCTTGCTCAATAAGTTCGGCTTGGGCTACGCCTTGTTCCGCCTGACGTCGGACGTGGAGCGGCTGCCCTTCCCGATGGCGCCGGTCGCCGCGCAGGGGGCGAC
>JANWYM010000829.1 GCA_025055355.1 Abditibacteriales bacterium | reverse complement strand
ACTCCCCTCCTTACCAAGGAGGGGCTGGGGGAGGTCCAGAGCCAGCCAACAACCGGGTGCATTACGTAAAATTTGCAACTTTGAAGGGGCGCGCCCCGAGGCCACCCACCGTGCCAGCCCTATTGCGACGACAGAAGCGGGCTGGCAGGGACGCCTGCCCCTACGGATGCCCCCGAACAGAGCGGGACTGCAAATTTTGCGTCATGCGCCCCAACAACCCCCTGGGGTCCTCCCGTTCAAAGGAGATAGCAAGGTTTTCGGATAGGCTCTTATCTCGCCATCATCTCAGGAGTGGAGGAATCGAAGCATGATGTTCATCATCCTCATCATGACCCTGATGAACGCCACTACACAGAACGAGCCGGGGCTGGTCGCGCACTACACCTTCGATGAGGGCTCCGGCGCTGTCCTGCGCGACGTGAGCGGCAACGGCAACGACGGGACGATTCACGGCGCGCGCTTCGTTCCATGCGGGGGCGGCTTTTGTCTTGAGTTCGACGGCGTGGACGATTTCGTGGACTGCGGCGGTAAGCCCTCACTCGACCTGCGCGACGCGGTAACCCTGGAGGCGTGGGTGTTCCCTGCCGCGCGCGTCAAGGGCGAGGCGGGGATTGTGGGGAAGCACTTCGACAGTTACCTGCTGAGTTTCTACGCCGACGGGCAATGCTGGTGGTATATCTCGTCGGGCGGCAACAACACAAAGCACCTTCTCACAACGGGCTCGTGGCATCACGTCGTCGGCACGTTCGACGGCAAGACGCTGAAACTTTACGTGGACGGCAAGTTGGTCAGCACCAACCCCTCGAAGTTCGACACGATCCGACCGGGACGGAACTTCTTCATCGGCTGCGCCTCCTCTCGCACCGCGTATTTTCCCGGCATGATAGACGAGGTGCGCGTTTACAACCGCGCGCTGTCAGAAGAGGAAGTGCGCCGCCACTTCGAGGAAGGGGTCCAGCAACTGGAACTGACGGCGAAGTATCAAGCGGTCACAGCGGTTCAGAGCGTGCGCGCCGGCGGCATCACCCTTAAAGTCGGCAGGCGCGGGCAGGTGGAGGTGGACACGGGCAACGGCTCTTACGCGGTGGAGAGTTTCTATTCCTATGCGGGGCAGGCGATTGGTTGGAACGTTCTCTCGGAAAGCGCGGAGGGAAGCGAGAGCCTCTGGCGACCGCGCGTCAGGAAGGTATCAACCAACCGCATCGAGGTGGTCGCGCAGGGGCGGTCTTACCGCCTGCGCCGACAGGTGCAACTTCAGCATGGGCGGATTGAGTTTGAAGAGGAGTTGACCAACTTGCGCGATGAGCCAATCGGGTTCATTGTGCGTCATCACCTCACTGCGCCGCAGCGGTTCACAAACACCCTCACACCGGGCGGCGCGGAGAACCCAACGATTTTCGTCGCGGGAGAAAAGGAATGTCTGGGGCTGCTGGTGGAAGACAACCTCTCCCGCCTGCGCTTCGAGCCGAGCACGGGTCTGCCCGACAATCAGGTGCGCTTCAAGGTCGGCGATTTCGCCCTGGACAAGCGCCGCCGTTACACGCTGCGCTGGCGGCTGTATCCGCTGCCCAAAGATGCCCACTACTTTGATTTCATCAATCGGATTCGGCGGGAGTGGCACACCAACTTCACGATTGAAGGTCCGTTCGCGTTCTTCGACGTGGGTAGCATGAGGGAACTACTGGAGCATCCCGATCAACTCCGCGCCTACCTGCGGCGCAAGCGGCTGGGGGTAGTCG
>JANWYM010000828.1 GCA_025055355.1 Abditibacteriales bacterium | reverse complement strand
GTCACGACGGGCACGACGTCGCAGTGCGCGTAGGCGCTTTGCAGGCGGGCGAAGCGCGACGTTTGCTCCCTCGCGCCGATGGACACGAGAAGAACGCGCCCGCCGAAACGCATCGGGGCGGCAAGCAGGTCGAGAGCGGTCAGGTCGGATTGCAGGCGGTCAGTGATGAGGTAGCCGTCGAAGTCGGTGGCGTCTGATGGTTGGGTGGTTGGGTGGTTGGTGAGGGCGGCGCGGAGGCGTTTGCGGAGGAGGTTTTGCGCGACGTAACGGCGTCCGTTGACGATGGGCTCCCAGAGGATCAAACGGTGAACGTCATCGCGTTCTTCGGCGACTTGCGCAGCGAGAGTGGCGCCGAGCCGCAAGCCGAGAAGATGCAGCGACGACGCGCGGCTCCGAACGAAGTGGAGCGCGGCGTGAATGTCCTGCCGCCAGTCCTCTAAGGTGAACTCCTCGAACTCGCCCTCGCTGTCGCCGCAGCCGCGATAGTGGAAGCGCAACACGGCGTAACCCACTTGCGCCAAGGCGCGCGCCGCATCCACCATGACACGGTGCGCGCATTTCTCCTCTTCGGCAAACGGAGCGCAAAAAACAAACGCACCCTGCGGCGTGCTCCTCCTCTCCTCCCCGAGCAGGGGCTGGGAGAGGTCGGACGGCTCATGCCAGATGCCCAGCAGCCGCCGCCCGCCGCTCTCGAAACTGACCCAGTTCATTGCGTCTCGTCCAACTTCCTCCGCACGAACTCCGCGATGGCGTTGACGTTCTCGAACAGGTCTAAACTGAACTCCTCGTCTTCCATCGTTACACCGTAGACCTCCTCCAAGCCGATGATGATTTCAAACAGCGCGACGGAATCAATGCCGTAAGTGTCCATCAGCGGCGCGTCGTCGGCGATGTCTTCTGGGGCGATGTCAAGAAAGAGGCGCTCGACGATGAGTTGCTTGAGTGCGGTTTTCAATGCCTCTATATCATGCATGAAGCCATGCCTCCACATCTACCTCATCAAGCGTTTTCTTCGGTAGTTGCTTCCACTGCACCGCCGCGTCGGGCGGTCCGCCGTCGTGTTGAAAGACGTGCTGCCAGCGTTTTTTGAAGAGCAGTCCGTTTTTAATGGTGACGTATTTGAAGTTGATGTCGGGCGAGCCGCCGGTGGTGACATGCTCGAAGTGGAACATCTCCACCTCAGGTGTGTAAACGATTTTATAGCCCGCCGCCCGCGCGCGGTAGCAGAAGTCAAGGTCCTCGAACTGCACGGGGTTGAACGCCTCGTCCAGCATCCCAATTTCGTCAATGAGTTGACGACGGAACATGAGACACGCGCTGATGACGCAGGGGACCTCGCGCTCGACGTTGAAGCGCGGGTCGTCGCGGGGCGCGCCGCGCCCGGCGTAGCCGACTCTGCCGTTGGGCGAGACCTCGCAGCCCGCACATTCAATCAGGTAGGGCTCCCATGGGAACAGCAACTTGGGGCTGATGATGGCGCGGCGCGGGTCGTCCTCCAGTTTGCGGCGCAGGCGCGTCATCCAGTCGCGGTCCTTGACCAGCACGTCGTTGTCCATGAACACGAGAAACTCGCCGCGCGCCACTGCCATCGCTTGATTGCGTCCGGTCGCCGCGCCGACGTTGGTTGCGTTGCGCAGGATGCGATAATCAATGCTGCGCAAAGCGGCTTCGTGTTGGAATTCGCTTAGCACTTGCGGCGTGGCGTCGGTGGAGCCGTTGTCAACAGCGATAATTTCGAAG
>JANWYM010000827.1 GCA_025055355.1 Abditibacteriales bacterium | reverse complement strand
AGAGGTATACTGTTGACTAAACTTTTGCGTTTTGTTCTCTACCTCGAACATGCCTGTCCTGGCAGGCGGAGCGAGACAATTCCCTACGGAGGGGATAGCTGCGCTGCGCTCGCCATGATGTTTTCCGGCAGCGGGGAGGGAGGCGCGAAACGCAAAAGTTTAGATTGTCAGTCGTTCAGCGAGTGTTTGCTGTGGCAGTCTCAGCCCCCAACTGCCAGCCAATCTGGACGGCATTGCTGCGTTCCGCTTCCTCAATAGTTTCACTTAGAGCCTATCCGAAAACCGCGTAGCGCCGACATCCTGTCGGGATGGTATAACAGGCTGGAAACCTGTGCGACCCGGTTTTCGGATAGGCTCTAATGGCAACTTCGGCGACCCGAATCGGTTCGGTGTGGAGACGCTATGAAAGCCAATGATGAATTCACTTCAGGACTGCACCTGACAATGCAGGTGCGCGCTCTGCCCGAGTTCCGCGACATCGGTGGTGTGCGGCGGCAGGTGGTGGAGGTGGTCATCACCAACCATGGCGCGGCGACGCGAGGGAACATGGAGTTTCAGATGTTGGGTGGGACTTACGCCCGCGATGTCGAAGTGCCGACAGGGGAGTCGGTACACCCGTTTTTGATCCCGCCCCTGATGGACGACACCGAGGTCTTGATTCAGTTCATCGAGGACGAGACGGGCGAGTGGTTTTACTCGGACGCGATGGTGTTGCGTCCTTGACGGCGGCTACCTCATAAAGCCATTGGCAGAACTGCCCACGTGTCCAGGGAAGATGGTCCGAGGCGGGCAGTTCGATTGGTCGTCCGAGCAGGCGGGCGGCACGTGTCAGCCAGTCGTTCATGTCCTCGGGGGTCATTGGTTCGTCGGGTTTCGCGTCGTAGGTGGGAAAGAAACCTTTCGTCCCCCAGAATTGCAGACCCGCCCAGTGTGGATGGTCCAGCGGCACGTCGTTGAACACGCAAATCACTTGCTTCTGCGCGAGGAGCGCGCGCTGCAACTCGGTGGCGTCCAAGCGGGCAGGAGGAACGTTCTTGAGCAAAGACAGGTGCGCTGCGGTGCCTGCCGCCGTGCCTAACGCTATGAACACCGGCTCCATCCGCAGCGTGCCGTAGCCGATGTGCGTGCAGGACACGCAGCCGCTGACCAGCACGTTCTCCACGCCGAGTGGCGTCATCACGCGATACGGGATTTGCGAGGGCTGCGTTTGGTTGCCGGGCAGGTAGAAGAACCCTTCCAACAAGCCGTCTTTTTCGGGCGCGGTGCCGTGGGAGTCAATGGGATAGTCAGCGACGGCGATGCTATCGGGATGGAAGTTCGGGCGTCGCCGTGGGTCGGGCGAGCGGGCGTCGTTTTCGGTGAAGATGTAAGGTCCCATGATGCGCCGCGCCTCCCGCACGTAGAGTTGGGTGGGGAAGTGTCCGTTGTCCACAAACTCATCCGCTGGCAAGCCCCATCGCCGCGCCTCGTGGCGGAACCACTCCGGCACCTCCGGGTCGTTCTGCAGAAAGTAGAGCAGCCCCAAAATGTGCTGCTTGTGCGCCTCGGCGATCTCCTCGCGCTGCCACAGGTCGGCTTCAGGATACTCGTCCGCGCCGCCGATAAGGTCGGAAGACGGGTTGCCCAGCGGATGATTGTTGGCGTCAAATTTGTCGTTGGGAATGGGCAGGATGCTCAACACCGGATCCATGCCCTTAAGCCTGCCGCTGTGAATGTCGGGAATCAACGTCAGATAGCGGCGG
>JANWYM010000826.1 GCA_025055355.1 Abditibacteriales bacterium | reverse complement strand
GAACCGTTCCGCAAAGCAGCGCGGCGTCTGCTGCGGGATAGCGTGACGGCGCGCGTTGAATTGATTGCGCCTCCGATATTTGAATATGAGATTGAGAGCATCGTGCAGCGCCGACTGAGCAACGGGCAAATCACCGTTGTAGAAGCCGATGCGGCACTCAACACGATTACTGCTGTGGGTGTGCGGATATACACCCACCCCGACATGGTACGCCGCGCGCGGGCGATAGCGCGGCAGTTCCATCGGGAGCGCATCTACGATGCGCTCTACGCCGCGCTCGCCGAACTGCGCGGGTGCGAGTTCTGGACGGCGGATAAGACGTTTTACGATGCGGTGAGGGGACTTTGTCGTTTGTGAGGTATTTAGTGGATTATGCGTGAAATCAACTTTTGAAGTCCACAGAAGGAGGTGTGCTTCATGAGCCCAGTAGATGTCAAAGGAAAGAAGAAGGTCGGTATTCCTAACTCATTCACCTGCCTCTATCAGTCGGTCAAGGTGATTGAGCGGTTTTTGAAGAACGCGGGGGTGGAGGTGGTTAAGACGCCGCGCACGACGCCGGACATTTTGAAGGCCGGGACGACGCTGTGCTCGGCGGACTTTTGCATTCCCGTGCGCGTGCAGGTGGGGCATGTCTACACCTTGGCGGTGGAGCATCCCGATTTGGACTTCATCATCATCCCCAACCTGTGCCGCGAGCATCACGGGGTCAACAACTGCTCCAAATACCGCGACATTTCCGGGATCGCCATTCGTTCGATTGCGGGCACGGTCGGCTACGTCGCGTCGCAAGCGAGCGAGCAAGAGCGCGCGAAGTTAGCGAAGCTCCTGGGGGAGGAGGAAGTCGCGCTGGCGGTGAAGAACGCCTCCGTGCTGCCGAAGGTGCTGCAGCCCGAAATCTGGAGCATTCAGCGCGACGAACTGTTCAACGTCTGCTACTCGCTCTACTGCGACATCCACGGCTTGCCCAAACACATCACGCGCATCGAGCCGTTCGTGCCCGGCGCGTTCAAGCCCAAGTTCGCCCCCCACTACCTCCACTGCCGTCGGGCGTTTGACAAGGCGTATGAGGTCATCGTTGAGAAGCAGCCGAACATGATGAACATTCTGCTCAAGGACGAGACCAAGCCGCGCCTCGCCATCGTCGGGCGCAACTACCTGCACGAGGATACGCTGGTGACGGCGGACCTCAAACCCTTCTTCAAGGAGAAGGGCTGCGAGGTCATCACCGCCCACGACGTGCCGTTTGCCCTGTTGGAGGAGGGGTTCAAAAAGGTCGTCGGCTTCTACGAGACGCATCGGTTGTATCAGGCGTTTGTGGATTTGGTCGCCGACAAGGTGGACGGCGCGATTGTGATTGGTTCGTTCGGCTGTCACCCCGACGCCTTTGAGAACGAATACTTCCTTGACTACGTGCGTGCCAAAGGTTTGCCCGCGTGGTTGTTCAAGTATGACGAGCAATCCGGCAGCGCGGGGTTCAAAACGCGCTACGAGACGATTCTGGGCTTCTTGGAGCAGCGACGCGATTACCGCCTCGCCAAAAAGCGCGCCGCTCAAACCGGCGAACCGCTCACGATGGCTGAACCTGTCATCCCCGTCGAGGCGGCGGCGCACAAGGTCATCGAGCAAAAGTCCGTCGGCGGGTTCGTCCCACTGGACAGCATCACCGTCAGCCAACCGCCAGTGCAACGTTCCAACGTCGTAGTCACTAAGGAATCCATCCACAAGGCTCTTTACAAAACCGGCGC
>JANWYM010000825.1 GCA_025055355.1 Abditibacteriales bacterium | reverse complement strand
GGCGTCGTCCGTGCCCCGACGCGTCGGGGCATGGACGACGCCACCGAAAACAATTAAATCTGCGTTTTGTCTTCTTGCCCTTCCAGTAGCCCGCGACGCTCTCGCGGAGTTCCGTCGCAGTGCGACGGGCTACTTCGTAACGCAACGCAGAAGGAGGTTAACTGCCAGGCAAAACGCAACGGTGCTGTTATCATACTAAATCCCCTGCCCCCTGTCAAACGCCGCGCACGATGGACAACAACTGCTGGGCGAACTGCGGCACGGCGACGCGGGGCTCCTCCGTGCCTTCATACTCAATCGTGAGGTAGCCCTTGTAACCCGCGTTGCGCATGATCTCCACGACCCGCGCGTAGTCCACCGCGACCGGTCCTTCCGCGCTGCCGTAGTGGGTCTTAGCGTGCGTGGTCACGGCGTAGGGCGCGCACATCTCAAATTCCGCGTAGGGGTCTTGACGGAAGTTGCCGAAGTCGAGGTTGATGCCCAACCAGTCGTTGTTGACCGCCCCCAGCAGTTTCAGCACCTGTTCGGCGGTGCCGGTGATACCCCCGTGGTTTTCCAGCGCGACCACGACGCCTTTTTGCTGACCGTATGCCGCGACCTCGCGCAGGCACTCCACTGCCCAGTTGAACGCCTGTTCTTCCGTGCCATCTTTGGGAACGGGACCGGCAAAGACGCGAATGCACGGCGCGCCCAGAAGGACCGAGTTGTCAATCCAGTGCTTCGTCATCTCCACATGCAGCCGCCGCTGCCCGGCATCAGCTTGCGTAAAGTTGCTTCCAACTGCCGTGCCAGAGATGTTGAGCCCGAAGGCAAAACATAGTCGCTTCAGGTCATAGAGATATTGCGGCTGCGTGGTCTTGAAATAGTAAGACGTGAGTTCGACACCGTCCAGCCCCATCTCCCGACATGCCTGAACAAACTGCTCCAACGACATCTGTCCACCCTGCAAATACTGACGATACGAATAAGCCGCGCATCCGACACGCATGGTGACACCTCTTTTCTTATCCGAAGGTATCTCCATTATAACGCGCAACATCAGAAAGGTCAAAAAGCGCGTTGGACAAAAGAGAGCGACTTTGCTAAACTAACGCTCATAGAAGGAGGTCCATGGCAAATGAACGCAACGCCCAGCAGCGGTAAGATGCGCGACCGCGCGCAATCCATCGTCAACGGCGGCAGGGAGCGCACTGACCGTCCTGTGATGTTAGCCGGCGCGGAGTGGCACGCCGAACTGGAGCGCTACGGCGTGCGCGGCGAGGTCTACACGACACCCCACAAATTCGGCTGGAGCGGGCGGGTGCACGCTTACGCTTACCTGTTTGACAAGGACGCGGAAGAATATCTCATCATCGTCTGGACGCCCGATGGCAGCCTGGACGATTACGCCCTTGAATGTCTGCTGCATGAGATCGCGCACGTCAAGTTGGGGCATACGCGCAGCCGCCGCAGCAGCGCATGGTGGGCGCAAGAGCCCCGCGTGCGCTCGCTCAGAGAACAGGAGGAAGAGGTCGCCGCGCAGACGTGGGCGGAGCGGGAGTTTTATCGGCGCAAGGGTTATCGCGCACCGGGAAGAAGGTAAAGGGCATCGCTCAAGCACCGTTGACGCACCGCGCCGTCGGAAAGTCGCAGACTGGGAGGGCGAGGCTCGGTTTCGCTGGCAGCGGTGGGAACCAATGAAAGCGTCATGGCGGGCGCAGCGAAGCCATCCCCAGCGGGGGGGCCGACCGCACCGGGGGGGATGG
>JANWYM010000824.1 GCA_025055355.1 Abditibacteriales bacterium | reverse complement strand
AGTGGGGTGGGCAGATTTTCCAGCATAGACCCGGCGCGGGACGGGCGCAACTGGTATCTCTACGCGGGGGCGAACCCCGTCACCAAAGTTGATCCGACCGGCAAACTGGCGTGGTGGATTGGCTGCATATTACCGTGCGGCTTGTGTGTGGGGCGGCCGCTGGCGATTTTGGCTGGGTGTTATGCGGGGGGCTGTCGGGATACTGGGACGTGCAGCGAATGTTTCTGGGAGATGATGGGGGAGCAAGGAGGCGCGGAGTTAGCAGACTGCCTGGACTGCCTTCTGTGCCTGGGGATCGGGCTGAGTCGTCCACGTCCCCCACGTCCAGGCGGCGGGGGTGGGGGTCTACCTCCTGGAGGTCCGCCCGGAGGGGGTGGTAACCCCAATGGATGGGATAGTATTTGCAGACAATGGATTCGCGAACCTTGTGAACAGTTCTGTAGAGCGGCCGGCCAAGGTCCAGGTTCTCCATGCTACATAGCCTGCGAAGCCCGATACCACATGTGTCTTTTAGGGTATGTGCTGATTGATACCTGGTAGCACCACATCGGTATACTCTACATGGTTATATTGCGATGTCCCATAGATGACACAACCAACGATAACGACGCAAAAAGATTCAAATCAAGTCGTTATGCATGAAGGTAGTGCTATCTGTGAGACATCAAAATATGACCGTGTAGAGTATGCTACGATTGGTTAAGATCATGTTCTCAGAGAAGCCTGAGGAGAGAAAGACTGAAGAGTTGATCGCATGGGTTGAGTCGCTTATTGAGACACATAAGGGAGTCATACATCCTTGGGATGTCGAGAGATTTCGTTTGCGAGCGCAAATATATAGAATGGAACGTGACGGAGAAAATGAACAAGCCTACCAGCAGTGCATTACGGGATTTAAAAGAGCGTTAGAGGTCGGTGATGAATCTGCTGCAAAATCGTTTTACCATCAAGCAGCAGCATTTTTAGAAAGGATAGAGGGCGCGGAAACCGCTCTTAGTTTCTGGACATCTCTTCCTGAGGAGTTGAAGGGAGAAATAACTTATATCCTACACATGGGTCGTTTATGTCGGGCAGTGGGCCGACTGACTGAAGCGAAGGAGTATCTGGAGAAGGCATTGCATCTGTTAGGAGACATAAATGTAGCAGATTACCATTATCAATTGAAGATGAATTATCCTCAACAATCTTTCGAGTCCACGAAGGCATATTTCCAATCTGCTGCCGCATTAGTTGCCTACATTAACATCTGCCAAGAACTTGCTCTTGTCTATGAAGCCCTGGGGGACAAATCATCATCTGAGTGTTACGCTCAACAAGCCCGGAAAGCAAGTGACACGCCTTTTCTGCCGGATATGAAAACTGGACGAGGTTTCTTTCTCCAGCATGATGAGTAAGTCAGCGAACGCATCCCACCCATATCGACATCTGATTGGAGGAGTTCACCTACAACGCGGAGTCGCAACTGGTGTCGAAGAAGAAACAGGATGGGAACGTCATCGGCTACACCTACGACGCGTTGGGGCGCAGGACGGGGATAGACTACCCGACGGGGACGGACGCGGTGTTCGTCTACGACGCCGCCTCGCGGCGGACGCAGATGACGGACGGGACGGGGACCTACACCTACACCTACGACGACGCGGGGCGGCTGACGAGCGTGACGTATCCGGGCGGGAAGGTGGTGCAATACGCCTTCGACGTGACGGGGCAGCGCACCAGCCTCATCGTGAGCGGGTATGGGACGACG
>JANWYM010000823.1:1424-1751 GCA_025055355.1 Abditibacteriales bacterium | reverse complement strand
GTCAAGCGCCAAGAAAAACCGGCGGTGGAACGTTTCACGTTTCCCGACGCCAAGCGCGAACTGTTCGACGTTGGCGTTTACGCGGTCGGATTGGTGCGCTGGTTGGCAGGGCGCGAGGTGCGGACGGTTTACGGCGCGACGGCGAACTACTTTTTCCGCGAGCATGTTGAGCGCGACATCGAGGACTTCGGCTGGCTGGCGATGACGTTGGAGGACGACATCATGGCAACCGTCACCGGCGGACGCATCGGCTTCCACAGCCACCCCAAAGGTGGACCGATGCGCGTGTGTCTCGTCGGCACGCAGGGCGCGATGCTGTTCGACGCC
>JANWYM010000823.1:0-1414 GCA_025055355.1 Abditibacteriales bacterium | reverse complement strand
ATCAGCCGCGCCTCGAAGTCTACGCCGACGAACCCGACGCACCGCCGCCCCCGGTTCACCCCGAAGACCCGATGAGCATGTGGAGCAGCACGCAGCCGCAAACCCCACCGCCGCTGTTCAAACGCCGCTGGATGTCCCTGGACGACGAGCAAGCCTGGGCATTCAACGACGCATCAAACTTTGTGGACTGCGTCGAAGGTGGACGCGAAAGCACAATGAACGCACGGGACGCCGCCGCGTTGGTGAAAGTTCTGATGGCAGGCTACCAATCGGCAGCGCACGGCGAAGTTGTGAGGCTCCCAATGTGAAGCGTCCAAAAGTCGTGCCGTTGCTGACATCCTCTTTCCCCTCCCCCCAGGGGGGAAGGATATTCAGGGCCATCGCGCAACTTCTGGCGTTTTGCGGACGACGTTTTCCCACTTTTTGCTACGAGAAGAGTTCGACGGCTCGCCGGGTGCATGCCATCAGTTGGCAACCGCGCCTGAGCGATCGGGAAGCGAGGCGGGCAGTGCGGTCAGTGTAGAGGCAGTGGTCGCTTGACGCCTGCTCTCCCCTACGCTACAATGGAGTTGGCGAAAGGGGATATGATGCGTATGTTGACACCTCAGCAAGTGATTCAGTCCGTCGCGAAGAAAACGGAGTCCAAAATCGTGCTGCTCGTTCTCGACGGTCTGGGCGGGTTGCCGATGAACGGCAAGCCGACGGAGTTAGAAGCCGCGAGAACGCCGCACCTTGATGCATTGGCGCAGCAGGGCGTTTTGGGGCTGACCGACCCGATTTTTCCCGGCATCACGCCCGGCAGTGGACCGGGGCATCTGGGGTTGTTCGGCTACGACCCGTTGCGCTACGAAATCGGGCGCGGCATCATGGAGGCGTTGGGTGTCGGGATGGAAGTCACGCCGCGCGATGTGTGCTGCCGCGCCAACTTCGCCACCCTCGAGGACGGCAAGATCACCGACCGCCGCGCTGGGCGCCCGCCCACGTCGCGCAACCGCGAACTGATTGCTAAACTCTCCCAGCACATTCAGCGGATTGACGATGTGGACGTCCTGCTGCAATCGGGTGAGGAGCATCGCTTCGTCCTTGTGCTGCGGGGGGACGGCTTGAGCGCAAAAGTGGAAGATGCCGATGTGAGCGACGTGGGCGAGCCGCCCCGCCCCGCCGTCGCGCTCGCCCCCGAAGCCGAAAAAACCGCCCGCGTCGTCAACGCCTTCATCGCCCAGGCGACGGAGGTTCTCAAGGATGACTTCCCTGCTAACACCTGTCTCGTGCGCGGCTTCGCCCAAGACCCCCGCTTGCCCAGCATGACGGAACTGTTTCAACTCACCCCCGCCTGCATCGCGGTTTACCCGATGTATAAAGGCATCGCCAAACTCGTCGGTATGACTGTGCTGCCGACGACGATGGAGTTTCA
>JANWYM010000822.1 GCA_025055355.1 Abditibacteriales bacterium | reverse complement strand
ATTTATGCTACCGATTCAGCGGGCGGAAGAAACTGCTCATCATCCAGCCGCCGAAACTGCACACGACAGCGACGAAACTGGCGTTGGGTAAGAGACTGAATTGCGGGATCATTGAAAGCGGGTCCGCGCTGGTCGCAAACGCGAGGGCTAACACGAAGCGCACAAACAGGTGTCCGAGGAGCAGCAAAATAATTGCTGCGTTCCACTCCTGCTTGATGAGACCCACCACCAAGTAGACGCCCAGCCCGACAACCGGTCCCAGCAGATAACACACGACCAGCACGACGAAGACATCGGCAAATGCCTCTTCATACGGCTCAATCGCGCCCGTCGCGCCCATGAGAAGCCCCCAGAGAAACAGGACGCCAAACGCCGTCCACAAAAACGCGCCCTCGACGAAGTGCACCAGCAACACGGCGGCGATGAGCAGCGGCATCCCCATCGCCAGGAACTTCTCCAGCCGCTCGCCCCACGGCGTCTCCGCCTGCTGCGCTTCCGCCCGCAGCATCTGCGGCGTGACCGCTTGGGGCGGCAGCCCGGCGAGGTTGGCAGGGACGCGCGCGCCCGCTGCCGCCGTCTGTGGAGCCGTCGCAGCGACTCCAGGCGGCGCGGGATGTTGTTGTGGCGGCGCCATCGGCTTCTTGCACCACTCGCAAACGTCGGTGGTGCGGCTGTCCATGCCACACTGTCGGCAATACATACTTAGCCTCCCGTAGGGCGCACTTGCAGACTGCTCAGCATCTGCGCGATGACGGGCGCCATCTGCTCCTGCGCGTCTTTGGAGTAGTGGCACACTATGCTCAGGCGACGTTCGCTGGCGAGGGCGGACACCCGCTTGCCTGCCATCTCGCGGCGGCCCCACACACCGCGCTCCTGAAACGTGAAGTCGGTGACGAGGGCTTCCAGCCCGGCGACCTTCGCCTTTGTCGTCGCGCCGTCCTGAAATCCCTCGTAACTCTCCTTCAACTCCTTCGCCTGCAACTCGTGGACGGTTTCCAGCGGCGTCTTTTGTTTGGCTGCCAACTGCTGCCCGATGCCGGGCAGGTTGCTCAGCATATTGCTGCTCGCTTTGCTGATGTCCCCGATGAGCGAACCGGCGAGGTCGGTCTCAATCACAACGCGGACGTTCTTCGTCGGCTCAAACTTCACCTTCGTCTTGACCGCGTGCATGGACCCTTCCAACGGTTGCCAGTTGCCCGGATGACTGACGGTGATGGTTTTGTCGCTCGTCGTGAAGGTCGTCGGCGGGGCTGGCGTGGGAAGGGCGGTGGGCTGTTGAGCGAAGAAGACAATCAGCCCCGCTAACACCATCACGGAAGGCACCCAGATGACACGGTAGAGGACGCGCTTTGTCATCGGACCTGTTCCTCCCTTGCCTCTCCTGCTTTCAAGTTGCCCTCATTATAAAGGAACTCTGCTGCCTCTGTCAAGCAATTTTTCCCCACCCTTGACGGACAGGCGACTTGTTGAGTATGCTTATCCTGTCATGCCGCGCCAGAACGCGCTTCACGCGCTGTTGATGTTGTGGCAATGTGATGGAAACAGAAAGTTCGTAAACTGGAAGGGAAACATCATAACTAAACTTTTGCGTTTCACTCATCGCCGCGTCCGAACGAGGCGAACCCCGGAGGGGGGGGGGAGCATGGGCGCGTGGATGCGGGGAAGAGAGTGAGGGGGGGGGGGGAAAAGAGGGGGTTGTGGTGGGTGGCCGGGGCGAGCGGGGGGGACGCGGACCGGACAACGGGGTAAAAC
>JANWYM010000821.1 GCA_025055355.1 Abditibacteriales bacterium | reverse complement strand
AGGTCGGTGGCGGTGATGTCAAATTGCGTCTCGACCTCCGCCTCCTCGCCGCGAATGCCGCAGAACGCTTCGTAGTCAATCAGTTCCGTGATGGTCGGGTGGTCGCCGCACACGGGACAGTTTGGGTCACGGCGCAGTTTCAGTTCGCGGAACTTCATCTCCAACGCGTTGTAGGTCAACAGTCGTCCGACCAGCGGCGTGCCGATGCCCATGATTAGTTTCATCGCCTCCGTCGCCTGAATCAAGCCGATGACGCCAGGCAGCACGCCGAGGACGCCGCCCTCCGCGCAACTCGGCACCATGCCCGGCGGCGGTGGTTCGGGATACAGGCAGCGGTAACACGGACCGGGTTCAAACCCGTTGAACGGCTGGGGCAGGAACACCGTCGTCTGTCCCTCGAAGCGGAAGATGCTCCCGTAAATGTTCGGCTTGCCCAAGAACACGCAGGCGTCGTTCGTCAGGTAGCGCGTCGGGAAGTTGTCCGTGCCGTCAATGACGATGTCGTAGTCCTTCATAATGTCCATCGCGTTGTCGGCGGTCAGGCGCGTTTCGTAGGTCGTGAGTTGCACGTTGGGGTTGATGTCATGGATGCGCTCGGCGGCGGACTCCAACTTGGGGCGCCCCACGTCCTGTGTGCCGTGGATGACCTGCCGCTGCAAGTTCGTCAAGTCCACCGCGTCGAAGTCCACCAGCCCCAAGCGCCCCACACCCGCTGCCGCGAGATACATCCCCAACGGCGAGCCAAGCCCCCCCGCCCCGATGAGCAGGATGCTGGCATTGTTGAGTTTCATCTGCCCTTCCATCCCGACCTCGGGCATGATGAGATGGCGGCTGTATCGGATGAGTTGAGTCTGTTGAGGCTCTGGCTGGTAAGGCATAGAAATCACCTCCGAAACGTGAAGCGTGAACAGTCAACCGCAACAGTCGGTCGAGACGCCCGATTTAACGATGGGCAGGCTGCCCAATCCGCTGGGCGTTGACAGTCACTAAACGCAACACAAAAGTTTAGTCACTTAATCACCTCGCCGCCTTTGTCCACGTTCTCTTTCGTGAAAATGCGCGTGCCTAAGGTGATGTTCTTCGGCACCTTTTCGCCCCTCAGGATTTTGAGCGCGACATCAATTGCCTCCTTGCCGCCGGTGGGATATTCGAAGGTGGCGGCGAGGATGCCCTGTTTGACGTATTTCACGCCCTCATGCGGCAAGGCGTCAATGCCGATGAACTTGATGCTCTTCTCGCGCCCCTTCTGCTTTGCCGCCACCCACGCCCCGTGCGCCTGCGGGTCGTTATGGGCGTAAACAGCGTCAATCTGCGGGAAGCGCGAGAGGATGGAACTCATCTCGTTCTGCGCGTTCGGCTCCAACCACTTGCAATCAGCTTCGGCGATGACCTTGATTTGTGAGCCTTTGATGCCCTCGCGGAACCCCCGGTTGCGTTCCTGTCCGGGTGTGGAGGTCATCAGCCCTTTGAGTTCGACAACGTTGCCCTTGCCCTTGAGCAACTTGACGAGATACTTGCCCGCCTCGCGCCCGATTTTCACGTTGTCCGCGCCGATGAAGCAGGTGTAATCGTTCCCCTCCACCTTGCGGTCCAGCACGATGACCGGGATGCCCTTCTTGTAAGCCTCCGCCACCGGGGCGGTCAGCGGCTTGGCTTCTTTGGGACTAATGATGATGAGGTCTACCTTCTGCTGGATGAACTGGCGCACGTTGTTCTGCTGCCGCGTCGAGTCGTTCTGGGCGTCAACGAAAAT
>JANWYM010000820.1 GCA_025055355.1 Abditibacteriales bacterium | reverse complement strand
AGTCCTCGTGTCCCTCGTCGCGCCACACGGGTCGCCCGCCGGTTTCGTCCCGCCGGCACGGATGCGTGAAAGGCACGCCGGTCGCCACGATGCACCCGCCGGACTGGTGATACTCTGTGATGGCACGCGCTGCCTCGCGGGGGAAGGTGTTGCCATAACACCATATCAAGCACCGCACCTTCGGCTCACGAAGGGCACCCCCCGCTATCGCGTCCGCTCCGACCAGCCGCGCTTCAATCCCGATCTCCTTGAGCACCTCTGCGATCATACGCGGGCTGATGGCATCGTTGGCGCCGAAATAGGGAAAGCCGCGCTCGTAAAACACAACAACCTGCGCATCCCCTGATGCCCGAATTTGACACGCAAGTAGCACTGACAGAATAGCGATGTGCAGAGTATATCCGATTCTTCCAGCATACATCAGACTCACCTCGATGTCACCGCCTTCCGCCTCGTGTGGAGCTCAATTCCATACTTTCCCCTGCGCCTGCAGGTCCCCGAAGGCATCGGTTGGGACTGTCTGTCACGACGAGGTTCTTCGCTGCACTCAGAATGACACCATCGCCGGGCTGTCGTTCTGAGCGCGGCGAAGAACCTCGCGCGCTCATCATCGCCCGCAAGCCAATCTTCAACCCCTCCCATAGATCGGGACGGAACACTTCGCTCGTTGTAATTATAGCACCGCTGCAAGGGGCGCAAATTACAGCCCGTCGCGCCGCGATGAGGAATCTACGACGGCGTCGCGGGCAACTTTTCAGAGGGCTCTCAGAGCCTATCCGAAAACCTTGCTCTGGACCTCCCTCGACCCCTCCTTGGTAAGGAGGGGAGAGTTTTCGGGGAGGCTGTTATTCAACCCCGCCCACCTGCGCCGTCAACAGGCAGAGCAGTTCCAGCATGGTAATCACATCCAGCGCGTTGTGGTGGATGACAGGCGCAAGCAGAGCGGCGTCGCGGGTGCGCACGAAGTCGTGATAGGCGGCGGGGATTTGCGCGGAGGGGATGTCGTCAACGCGGGCGCGGTGACAGAGGTGGTATTCCAGGGTTTGAAGTTTGCAGTTGGGCAAGCGGCTGCGCCACCAGCGGCGAGCGTGTATGAGGAGGTCAACGTGATGGTGCGAGAGGTCGGCTTTCAAGTGGTGATACACCATCCGCTCGCGCACGTAGGGGAGGTCAAAAGTTTTGCCGTTGAAGGTGACGAAGGCAGCGTGATGACGGGCAAGTTCGGCGAACGCGTGCAGCATGGTTTTCTCTTCGGCGTAATCGCGGGCGAAGAATTGAGTGATGAGGAAGTCGTCGCCGGTGCAGCGGAGCGTGCCGACGAGGAAAATCGGCGTCGCGCTGGACAACCCCGTTGTTTCGAGGTCGAAGAACAGCAGCGAGGTCGGCGCGTTCTCAAACAGGCGATACAACTCGCCGCGCGCGTCGCGGGTGCGCAGCCAGTCGCCGTGCAGGTGGAAGATGCGATGATATGCCGACACGAGGGCAGCGGGTTCATCGAGGAACTCGCCCAGGTTGCGTTCGATGACGTAGACCGTGCCGTGCGCGGTCTCCTGCACCTGTCCACGAAACGCCTGTTCCAACGGCGTGCCTTTTTCCACCGGCGGCACGGGAATCACGCGGCGTGCCGCGCTCCTTTGAGGCTGAACGGCAACAGACGGCGGCTCCGCCGGCGCAGGTTCCGTCGGGCGGGCTATCGCGTTCTCCCGCAACAGGCGAGCGATCTGTTTGTGTAGCGATGAGGGCAGCATGGTATCGCTGG
>JANWYM010000081.1 GCA_025055355.1 Abditibacteriales bacterium | reverse complement strand
ATCCGTTGACAGCGAATTCTTGTAACGGATTCAACGGATGACCTCGCGGCGAAACCCAAGCGAATCCGTTTAATCCGTTACCGCAATCCGTTGACAGCGAATTCTTGTAACGGATTCAACGGATGACCTCGCGGCGAAACCCAAGCGAATCCGTTTAATCCGTTACCGAAATCCGTTGACAGCGAATTCTTGTAACGGATTCAACGGATGACCTCGCGGCGAAACCCAAGCGAATCCGTTTAATCCGCTACCGCAATCTGTTGACAGCGACCCATTGACCAATGACCCTCCTGAACCCTTATCTGAGCCGCAACTTCCTCTGGCTGCGCGGCAACCTGCACACGCACACGACGGTCAGCGACGGCGTCGCGTCGCCCGAAGAGGTCATCGCCGCTTACGAGCAAAAAGGCTACGACTTTCTGGCGATTTCTGACCATGACGCTTTCGTGCCGCCGGGCGACTATCAGGCACTGACGAAAATGACGCTCATTCCCGCCGATGAAGTGAGCCGCCACGGTCCGCACATCCTCGCCGTGCAAATCCGTGAAGTCGTTCCTCCCGATGCCGACCGCCAGAAGGTCATTGACGTCACCAACGCGCAGGGCGGCTTTGCGATTCTCAACCATCCCAACTGGCAGAAACACTTCAACCACTTCCCGCAGGAACTCATGGAGCAGCTGACGGGCTACGTAGGCATTGAGATTTACAATGGTGTGATTGAGCGGCTTGAAGGCAGCGCGTTGGCGACTGACCGCTGGGACCGCCTGCTGTCCAGCGGGCGCCGCGTCTGGGGCTACGCCCACGACGACTCGCACCGCCCCGGCGACCTCGCGCGCGGCTGGAACGTTGTGCAAGCCGCCGACCGCAGCGTGAACGCCATCTGCGACGCCCTCCGTCACGGACGCTTCTACGCCTCCACCGGCGTCACCATCACCCGCATTGAAGTCCGCGACCACACCCTCTTCATCGCCGCTCCCAACGCCCAGCGCATCCGTTTCCTTGGCGCGTGGGGCAAGGAGTTCCGCTACGTGGACGCGAACGAGGCAGAATACAAGGTCACCGGTGACGAGGGCGGCTACGTGCGCGTCGAATGTTTCGGCGCAGGCGTCCAAGCGGCGTGGACGCAGCCGTTTTACTTTGAGGGATAAGGAAGCGTGACAAACTTAAATGTTGCACATGTTCCGCCCGGCGCTTTCTGGATGTCGCAGGGGAAGATGTGCAACATTGGAGTAACAAACACGCTCCTCCAATCGTAAAACCCCGCGTGTGAGACGAAGAGCCATATTCACGTTTCACGTTTTACACTTTAACCTTTGAGGAGGCATTGCCATGTCACGTCGGTTAGCACGAAACGATGACGTTCACCGCATGGACGGATTTACGCGGCGGGATTTCATTCGCTGGTCGGTGGCGGCGGCAGCCGTCGCTGGGATTGGAGGACATGAGATGTCAAAGAAAGCGTGGGCGCAGAACGAGTTTCTGCCCAGCCCCTTGGAGACGCGGATTTTGGGCGCGAACACCATTCTGGCGGGCAGCAAAGCGAGCCTGCGCATCGTCACGCTCGACCACCGCGACGGGACACCCGTCAAAGGCGCGGGCGTGCGTGTGTCGCTGGTAACGCCCGATCAGAAGGAGAGGACGCTTTTCAAAGGCTACACCAACAAGCGCGGCACGGTGGATGCGAATTTTGATGTGCCGAAGTTGGACAAGGGGAACTACGAAGTTGTCATCAACACCTCCTCGTCTATCGGCACGGATTCGTTCCGCACCACCGTCACGGTCACAGAGGCGGCGCAGGTGTTGTTGACCACCGACAAGCCGCTGTATCAGCCCAACCAGACGATTCACCTGCGCGCCCTCGCCCTGGCGCGTCCCGATTTGAAGCCGGTGGCGGAGAAGCCGCTGACGTTTGAGGTCGAGGACTCCAAAGGTAACAAGGTTTTCAAGCAGCAAGTCACCACCTCGAAGTTCGGCGTCGCGGCGGCGGAGTTCGTGTTAGGGCATGAGATCAACTTGGGGCGCTATACGGTGCGGGCGGTGCTGGACGATGTCATCAACGAGAAGAAAGTCACCGTTGACAAATATGTGCTGCCCAAGTTCAAGGTCAGCGTGACGACGGACAAAAAGTATTACCTGCCCGCCGAGACGCTCAAAGGCACGGTGCAGGTAGATTACTTCTTCGGTAAGCCCGTGGCAGGCGGGGAGGTCACGGTGCGCTTGGCGAAGTTCGACGTCGGCTTTCACGACTTCGCGGAAATTAAAGGCACGACCGACGCGAGCGGGACTTACAAGTTCGAGACCAAACTGCCCGACTCGTTCGTCGGCTTGCCGCTGGAGCAGGGCAACGCCCTGGTCAAACTCGACGTGAGCGTGATAGACAAAGCGGAGCACCGCGAGAAGGTCACAACGACCGTCCCTGTCGCCAAGGACGCCATCAAAATCACCGTCGTCCCCGAAAGCGGCGCGCTGATTCCCGGCGTGGAGAACACGATTTACGTCCTCACGAACTACCCCGACGGCGCGCCCGCCCAATGTCGCTTCAACCTGAAGAGCAAGGGGATTGACCTGTCGGGCAGCACCGACAAAGTCGGCATCGGTGAGGTGCGCCTCACGCCCAAAGCCGAGCCGCAAAAAGCCGACGCAACGGGGGCAGGGGGCGCGCCCCTTCCGCCCGGCGCGGGGCGACGCATACGCGGCGGGTTTGTCGCTGATGACGTTGTGCAAGCCGCGCCGTCCCAGCCTGAGGGTCCGCCACTGGAGGTCACCGTCACCGCGCAAGACGCGCAAGGCAACAAAGGCTCAACGACCACACAAATCGCGCGGCGCGTGACCGATGAGAGTTTGCTACTGCGCGCCGACAAAGCCATTGCGCAAGTCGGCGAGGCGCTGACGCTGGAACTGATTTCCACGCGGCAGAGCGGCACGGCTTACGTGGACCTCGTGAAGGACAAGCAGACGGTCCTCACCCAGTCGGTGGACATGAACAAAGGGCGCGGCACGCTGCGCGTGACCCTGGACGAAACACTGTCGGGCACGGTTCAGGCGCACGCCTACCTCATCACCCCACGCGGCGACATCGTACGCGACACAAAGATTGTTTACGTCAACCCCGCGAACGACCTCAAAATCAAAGTGACCAGTGACCAGTCATCAGTGACCAGTAGAGACCACTACCGACCCGGTGAAGCAGCGAAGATTACTCTGTCCGTCACCGACGAGCGCGGGCATCCCGTCCTCGCGGCGTTGGGCATTCAGATTGTGGACGAGTCGGTGTTTGCCTTGCAGGAAATGCAGCCGGGGATGGAGAAGGTCTATTTCACGCTGGAAAAAGAGTTGCTTGAGCCGAAAGTCGAGGTGCATGGCTTCACGCGCGAAGGGATCGTGCCGCTGGCGGAAGAAACGCCGCGTTTGAACCCCGAAAAGCAGAAGGTCGCCCGCGTGCTGTTCGCCGCCGCGCAGCCCGTTGTGGAGTTCGGCATCAACCACAACTCGTATCAGGCGAAGCAGCAAGCCGTCGCGCAGAAGTGGCTTGAGCGGGTGGCGAAGGACGCGACCAAGTTCGGCAAGGCGCTGGACGCTTACCGCAAAAGGCATGGCAAGTTTCCTGCTTTCGAGGAAGCCGTGAACGAACTCCTCGACGCAAAACTCCTCACCCGCGAGGATTTGAAGGACCCGCTCGGCACGCCCTATGAGATTCGCCCGCGCTTTGGTGCGAAGGACTTCAACAACGGCTTCCTGTTCATCAGCGCAGGGATAGACAAGAAAATGAACACCGAGGATGACGTGCGGGTCGCGGGTTACCCCGGCGGTCAAGCCGGACCGGTGTGGGGCACGCTGGTGCGGCGGCAGCGGCGCGGGGGCGGGGTGGAGTTGGAGTTCCAAGAGATGGGTCTGATGATGAGAGCGGTGCCTGCCGCTCCGGGGATGCCGGGGATGGGCGGGGCGGCGGCGGAGATGTTCGCCATGCGGGCAGACCGCGCAGAGGCGAAAGCAACGGCGGTGGCGAGGGACGGTGGCGGCGCCGCCGAGGAACCCGTCCGCGTGCGGCAGTTCTTCCCCGAGACGCTCTTCGTCAACCCCAACGTCCTCACCGACGAGCGCGGCAACGCGACGGTCAGCCTCAACATGGCGGACTCGATTACCACCTGGCGCCTGACCGCTCTCGCTTCCTCGATGAAAGGCGAACTCGGCAGCACGACCGCGCCGATTCGCGTGTTTCAGGATTTCTTCGTGGACATTGACCTACCGGTGAGTTTGACACAGAACGATGAGGTTTCCATTCCCATCGCCGTTTACAACTACCTGCCGCAGAAGCAGACCGTGCGGCTGAAGTTGGAAGTGACCAGTGACCAGTCATCAGTAGGGAACGGACGCCGTGCCGTTCCCCAGCAGTGGTTTGAGTTGGTCAATGATGTCGCGGAGAAGACCGTTGACATGGACGCGAACCAGGTGGGCGTCGTTTACTATCGGATGCGGGTGAAGGAGATTGGCAACCACAAACTGACGGTGACGGCGCGGGGGACGAAACTCTCGGACGCGATTCAGCGGACGATTGAGGTGCTGCCCGACGGCAAGGAAGTCTGGGAGACGGTCAACGACCGACTGGAAGGCGACGTCACGAAGACGATGGTCATTCCCGCAGCGGCGATTGACGGCGGGAGCAATATCCTTGTCAGAATTTACCCCGGCGCGTTCAGTCAGGTGGTAGATGGGCTGGACAAAATTCTCAGGATGCCGTTTGGCTGATTCGAGCAGAGTGCGTCGGTGACGTACCCGAACATTCTCGTTCTCGACTACCTGAAGAAGACCAAGCAAATCAAGCCCGAACTACAGATGAAAGCCGAAGGCTATACCAACGCGGGCTACCAGCAGTTGCTCACCTATGAGGTGCCCGGCGGCGGGTTCTCGTGGTTCGGCGAAGCCCCCGCGCACAAGGTGCTGACCGCTTACGGCGTCATCATGTTCAAGGACATGGCAAAGGTCTACGCTCACGTTGACCCGAACGTGATTGCCCGCACGCAGGCATGGCTGGCGGAGCAGCAGAAGCCCGACGGCTCGTGGGAAGTTGACAAAGGCGGCATCGCCGAGGGCATCATCAATCGTCAAACCGACGTGCTGCGCGTGACGGCTTACGTGCTGTGGGCGTTGGCGGAAACGGGCTACAAAGGTCCGCAACTGGCGAAGGCAGCGGACTATGTCGCGGCGCGGATGGGCAACGTGGATGATGCCTACGCGATGGCGGTGATTGCCAACGCGCTGGTGGCGGTGGACAAGAATTCCGCCGAAGCGGGACGCGCCCTGGAGAAACTCGTGGAGATGCGAACGGAGGAGGCGCGCGTCGCTTACTGGAAGAGCAAAGCGCCGACGTTCACAGGTGCGCAGGGCGAGGCATCCGATTTAGAGACGACGGGATTAGCGGTCTATGCGCTGCTGAAGTCGGGTCGCTACGGCGCGCTGGCGAACAAGGTGCTGACCTACCTCGTGCAGAAGAAGGACCCGCACGGGACGTGGGGCAGCACGCAAGCAACGGTGTGGTGTTTGCGCTCGCTAATTGCGGCGATGAGCGGTGCGGTGGGCGAGACCAACGCTGAGGTCATCGTGCGCATCAACGGGCAGCAAGCCGCCGCGTTCGCCATCACCCCGCAGGACGCCGACGTGATGCGACAGGTCGAACTCAAGCCGCACGTCAAAGAAGGCGCGAACCAGGTTGAAATCAAGTTCAGCGGCAAGGGCAGCGCACTCTACGCCATCAGCAGCAAGTTCTACCTGCCGTGGGAGCGCGAGGCGCCCGCCGGGCGCGAACCGCTCGAGGTGGACGTGCACTACGACCGCACTGAACTCGCCGTCAATGACATCGTAACTTGCCGCGTGCGCGTCACCAACCACAAGCCGTTGGCGGCGAACATGGTCATCGTGGACTTGGGCATCCCGCCCGGATTTGAGGTGCAGCCTGGCGACTTGGAGGAACTCGTCGGCGGCAAGAAGATCCAGAAGTTCAGCCTGACGGGGCGGCAGATCATCGTTTACATCGAGAAACTCCACCCCCGCGAGACGCTGACTTTCGAGTATCGCCTGCGCGCCAAGTTCCCGCTCAAGGCAAAAACGCCCAAGTCGGCCGCCTACGAATACTACACGCCCAACATCCGCAGCGAAAGCAAGCCGGTGGAGATGACGGTGACGAAGGCTTAAAACCCCTCCCACCGCGCCGCCCCGGAGGAAAAGAAACAGCCCTCGCGGGGCTACGTCAAATTTCTCTGTTCATTGCACCAGCCCTTCCGCTCGCATCATTCGAATCGTTTCTTTGACAGCGGCGACGGTTTGCGCGATGTCGTCAGGGGTATGGGCGGCGCAGGTCATACCGCTCATGCCGGTTGAGTCCACGCCGTTGAGGAGCATTGCCTGACGGAAGGCGCGGACGAGAGGCGCGGGAGGTTGGACCTCCAATCGGTGCAGGTCGTAGTCGTAGGGGATGAAGGGGTCGGCGTCGGGGCGCGGTCCGTTGTAGTCGGTCAGAATCCACCAGCGCGAGAACTCGCCGTAAGCCACCCAGTTGATGCCTTCGCGTTCAAACAGGGCGTTAAGTTGGCGGCGCAGGGCGGCGGCGGCCTCGTTGGCTTGACGGTTCGGCTCGCCGGTGGAGACGAGGTCCAACGTCGTGATGCCTGCCGCTGCTGACAAGGGGTTGGCGTTAAACGTGCCAGGGTGGCGCATCTTCTTCTTCGCGCCGAACTGCAGTTGCTCGATGAGGTCGCGCCGCCCCGCCACTGCGCCGCCGGGTAGCCCGCCGCAGAGGATCTTAGCCAGCGTGGTCAGGTCGGGGGTGACGCCGTAGTGCGCCTGCGCCCCGCCGGGTGAGACGCGGAAGCCGGTGATGACCTCGTCGAAGACGAGGAGGACACCGTGCCGCGCCGTGACCGCGCGCAAGTCCTGGAGGAAGCCGGGGCGCAAGGGGACACGCCCGAAATGCCCGCCGGTCGGTTCGAGAATCAGGCAGGCGATGTCTTTGTCCGCCTCCAGCGCGCGCTCCACAGCGGCGATGTCGTTGGGCGGCAGGAGGACGGTATTTTCAATGACGGAGGGCGGGACGCCGGGCACGGTGGGGTCGTCCAGTGGCGGCTCTATGGCGGGCATGACTTGGTCGTGCCAGCCGTGAAAATGTCCCAAGAACTTGGCGATTTTCCGCTTGCCTGTAAACATGCGGCAGAGGCGCAGCGCCATCAGGGTTGCCTCCGTCCCCGACGCCGTGAAGCGCACCATCTCCGCAGAGGGGATGAGTTGTTGCACCCGCGCGCCCCATTCGATTTCTAATTCGTGACACGCGCCGTAGTGCGTCCCCTTTGCCATCTGCTGCTGCACCGCTTCGACGACTTGCGGGTGGGAGTGTCCCAGCAGTAGCGCGCCATGCCCCACAAAATAGTCAATGAGTTCATGCCCGTCCACGTCCCACTTGCGCGACCCCGTCGCTCGAACGACGTAAGGCGGGAACGGTTGGAGGTAGCGGTTATCGTGCGTAACGCCATCGGGAAAAATCTTCCGCGCCCGCTCGTGCAACTGACGTGACCGGGGGAAAGATTCACAGTAGAGTTGTTCAATCATTTTCCTCTGACCCTTAACCATCGGGATGAGACCGCCTCGAGGCGGAACTACAAACGGCTTTTGACCGCGCGTTCCATCTCGCGCCGGGCGTCCCGTTCGGCGAGGACGCGGCGCTTGTCATGCAGTTTACGCCCGCGCGCGACGCCGAGTTCGACCTTGGCGTAGCCGCGTTTGAAGTAGAGTTTGAGCGGGATGAGGGTCAAGCCGCGTTGCTGGGTCTTGCCTGCCAGCCGCCCAATTTCCTGTTTGTGGAGGAGTAACTTGCGGACGCGCGTCGGGTTCTGCTCGATGTGGTGTGCCTGCTCATAGGGGGCAATGTGCATCCCGTAGAGCCACCCCTCTCCTCCGTCAATACGGGCGAAGGCTTCCTGGAGGCTGACGCGACCGGCGCGGAGGGATTTGACCTCAGGACCGGTGAGGACCAACCCTGCTTCATAGGTTTCTATAATGTCGTATTCGTGACGGGCGCGGCGGTTGACGGCAATGAGGTTGTTATCTTTGGTTTTTTTTGCCATGGGATTGTTATTGCGGTGCAGGATGCGCCGCCTACGCTTTCCGCCGACGCTTGCCGTTGCTACGGCGGTGCAGGAAAGCAATGGCTTGGTCGGCGGCGGTGGCGACGGAGTGGTCAGGGTCACGGGCAAGACGCTCTAAGGCGGGAAGGGCGCGCTGGTCGCCCAGTTTCCCCAACGCCTCGGCGACGTGTCGGCGGACGGCGGCGTTGGGGTCACCGGCGGTGCGAATAAGCGGGATAAGGGCGGCGACATCGCCGATCTGCCCCAAGGCAGCGGCTGCATGATAGCGGACGCTCCACTCGGGGTCGCGCAGTGCCTCGCACAGCGGGGCAACGCCCTTTTTGTCACCCAAATCGCCCAACCCCTGCGCCGCTGTCATGCGCACAGCCCAGTCATTGTCCTTGAGAGCCGTAATCAACCCACTGAGCGCTTCCTTACCGCCAATGCTGGCGACGGCTTTGACCGCGCTGTATCGCACGTCCTGATTTTCATCTTGCAACAGGCTTTGCAGATGAGGGGTAGCGCTGCGGGCGCCAATCTCGCCCAATGCCAGCGCAGCATACCGCCGCACCCGCACGTTCTCATCGTGCAGGGCACGAATGAGGTATTTGACCGCCCGCTTATCCTTCAAATTGCCCAATGCTTCCGCCACCCACCGCCTGACCACGTAGTTGTTGTGTTGCAGCGCATGGGTCAGAGCGGGAACGGATTCTGGTCCGACCCGCACCAACGCCTCGGTAGCGGCTTTGCGCACATCAATACTGGGCGAGTCCAGACACTCAATCAAAGATTCAATGCCCTCTGCGTCCCGCAACCGCCCCAACGCTTCGGCGGCGTAGCGGGTTAGGTCAACGTTGTCGCCGCGCAGAATAGTGACCAGGGGCTGGGTCGCCTTGCGACTTGCCAGTTCGCCCAGCGCAATGATGATGGCTTTCTGAACCTCGGGCGTCTCATGGGGGAGTTTTTCGACCAGTTTCGTGGCAACAGACTTCTTACCGATCTTGCCCAACACCTCGGCAGCCCATCGCCTTACGCTGTCATCTGGAGAGTCAAGGGACTTGACCAGGGCGTCAACGGCAGCAGCACCGATTTGCACCAACCCTTGCGCCGCCATGCGCTGCACGTTGAGACTCGTATCGGCAAGCCCAGCGACCAGAGGTTTGACGCATCGCTCGTCCCCAATCTTCCCTAACGCAATAGCAGCCGCCATACGCACCTGATACGTTGCGCCATTTTGCAAGGCGTTTGCCAAAGGCTTAATCGCCCCAACGCCCATCTGCACGAGTTGGTCAATAATCTCACGTTGGGCGGTATCGCTCTTGCCCTCCAACTCACGGATGAGCTCGGCAACGCGCTTCTGTTTAGGGGATTTTTTCATCGCCTTTTTTGGCATCTTATGAAGACGCCACCTCCTGGACCGACCATGGCTTGCCCCGGAGGAATCCAACCCCGATCTTTGCCGGAGCGGTTTCAACTGGCGGCGACACATATTTTACACAAATGAGCCCCCCCTGTCAAGGAAATGATGCGTAATGGGAGTTGGTCACATCAACCGGGAGGGTGAGGCTCCCGCCGAACCTGTTCGGCTCAGCGGGAGCGTCGCCCTCCCAAGGGGGTAGGGAAGAAGAAATGGCCTCAACTGCATTACTCTATCATTTGGCTTGCACCGCCAGCGTCATCGCCGCACTGGTCTGCGTGACGACTTGACTGCCCAACATCGCCGTCGCAGAGATGGTGATGTTCTGGACGGTGGCGACGGCGGCGTTGGCGGCGGCTTTGACCGTGAGGGTAGCGTCGGTCTGCGAGCCAGTGAGGGTGACAGTTTCCGCCGTGACGTTGGCGGGCAAGCCGTTGACCATCAGCGTGATCTCGCCCTGATAACCGTAGTTGCGGGCGATTTTGACTTGCAACGAAACGGCGTTGTCCTGCTTGACGGTAGGTTTGTCGGGCGCCACGCTGACGATGGTGAAAAGCGGCAGCACCGTCGGCGCGGGGTCATTTTTGCCCAGCAATAACCCCCGGCGAATGACCGAGCGCCTCTCGTGTTGAGGCTGAAGCGTGGGGTTCTGCCGCTGCTCCTCCGCCGTCGGCGGCGGAAGTTCGATGACCTTCGCAGGAGTCTTTGCCGTCGCCTCCTCCAACCGCCAACCCGCCCATGCCAGCACCTCGTTCATTGGCAAGTCCTCCTCCCGCACGACGACCGCTTGATAGAAGTCGTTGAACGGGTTCGTTCCGCCCGTGTAGGCGTTGAGTTGGTCGAGGAGCGCGTTCCCGCCGTAGGGTTGATGCTTCTTGCCAAAGTTCTCGTTCAGATGACGCAGGAAACCCTCCAGGCTCTTCTGGTTATTCGTCAGTTCGCGCAAGCGCACATCCAGCAGCCAGCCCAGATGCACGCCGCGTTGATGAATGGCGATGGGCGTCTGTTTCGTTCCCGCCAGTTGCTCCAAGAACTCCTGCGGCTTCCACAGCCCTGCACGTAGCAGGGTGAGATAAGCGAAGTAGTGCGTCACACCTTTGAAAAACCACAGGTGCGGGCGGTCAGGCACAGCGGCGTAGTTGATGTTGTGGAAGTAATCAGGGCGAATCCGTTTGCCGTTCCACTGATGGAAGAACATCTGCGCTATGGTGTAAGCGCCAAAGGGAGTTTCCAGCAGCATCTTCTTCGGCATGACGATGACCGACGAATTCGTATGCTCCAAACCGCCCACCTCGTCGGCTTTGTCGTTGAGGCGGAAGATAAACAGATAATGCGTCGGGGCGTCCTGCATCATGCCGATTTGTGTCTGGGCAATTTTCTCCACGAGGGTGGCTAACTTCATCCACTCAGCGGGTGCGAGCGTGTCCCCTTGCACAACGAGTGAAACGGCGCAGGTCGTTGCGCCAGGCTGGGAGGGTGAGGCTCCTGCCGAACTTTGGGAGGACGATGCTCCCGCTGAACCCGCCCCCACCGTTTTCAGGGTCAAATCCGCGCGCTGAAACGTCCCCAGCACGATCGGGCTATCCACCAGCGTATCGTAATTCGGGGCGGTGTAACTTGTCGGCGTCGGCTGGTTGTTGAGCGGGATGCCCGCAGCGGGCGGTGGGGTAAGGCGACTCGCGCCGGGCTTTTTCGCCGGGGGATTCGCCGCCGCCGCGAGGAAACTTTCAGGGCGTAAACTGACAACGCGCGCACCGGCAGTCACACCTGTTTTCTTCGTGTGCTCCTGCGCTGCCATCGCCGTCGCCACGCGCCAGTGTGGAGGAATCTTAAACTCCACCGTGACGGGGCGCGCCGTCTGTCCGACGACGTAGCCGAACACCGCCGTGCCGTTGAGGAACGCGTCCTGCGGCGTGATGGAACTGCCCTGCATGTC
>JANWYM010000819.1 GCA_025055355.1 Abditibacteriales bacterium | reverse complement strand
CCGGGGATAATACCCTGAATGATCTTCAGCACGTAGAGGTCTCCGGTAGCGCAATCTGCGACCTTCCAGGCGGAACCGAACCCGCCCGAGCCGAGCAGTTCCAACAACTCCACCTCAGCCACCGAGCCAATCTCGACGGGAATACGCCCGCCTACCATGATTTGGAGGGTTGACGGCGACATGGCTTACACCTCCTCGACGGGTTTGCCCTCCGCCGATGCGGGCGACTTCTCCTTTGCTGTCGGTTCGTCGCCGGGGCGCGACTGTTCCTTCGCGTCATGCCGCCACAAAATCAAGGTCTGGTTGTCCGTCTCACCTGCTTGCCGCGATGCCTGAATGAGACGTTCTGCCATCCCCTTGAGGTCGTCACGCGATTCCGTGAGGATTGCCGCCACCTGCTCGTGCAGCAGGCTGCCCGTGACGCCATCGGTGCACAGAAGCAGCAAGTCCCCTGGCGCCAGCGCGACGTGATAAACGGGGGGTTCTTTAGGGAGGGTCGCGCCGCCCAAGTAGAACTCCAACTGGCTGCGTCCTTCATGGTAGCGAGCCATCTCCGGCGTAATCATTCCCGCTCGCAGTAGCACGTCGGCGACCGTGTGGTCTTGCGTCACCTTGCGCAACTGCCCGCTGCAGGCTTGATAGTGGAACAACGGGCTGTCGCCCAAGTTCGCTACCACAGCGGTGTTGTGCAGAATCGCTGCCACCACGATCGTTGACCCTGCCTTGCCCCACTGGTTGGCTTTCACCATCCGCTGCACCTGAGCGTTGGCTTGCTCAAGGGCGCTCAGGAGGGCTTGCGCCAATCTTTCCTCATCGAGAGGAGGCAATATGTTTAAGCAATTGAGGGACGGCTCAACGGTCAGTTGTTCAAAGAGCGAAAGGCTGACCTTCCGCAGCGCCTCGCGGCTGACGTGCTCGCCGTAAGCGTGCCCACCCATGCCATCGGCAACCGCTAACACGACGACCGGAGACTGCCCAATCGCAGGAACGAAAGAAAAGACTTGGAAACTGTCCTCGTTGTTCTCCCGCTGGTTCGTCTCACTACACACAACACACTGGGGTAGGGAACCAGAGGTGTCCAGCAACAGCACACACGAACACTGCGGCTCTGGGTTTTCGGCAGACTCTGCAGCTTCTGTTAGTTTGGGTGTCTCAGTCATCTCCCTCACTCCTCCCGATGCTGCCCGACCAGTCCAGCAGCAAGTAAATCGGCAACCGTCGCACGCCCGCGCCCCCTCTGATGTCACCCGTAGTTTAACTGAACATACGTTTAAATTCAAGAGACGTGACACCGAGGGGGCTCCTCCCCTCAGAGGCTTCCGTTTCCAAAGGCTTGGGAGGTGGGAGACTTTGCCCTACACGGGAAGGGATTTCTGAGAGGCTTCTCGCGCCCGTCCAAATCGAACAGGTCAACCTTCGGCTTCTGTTTCTGCCGTTGGGTGAAAGTGCCAGAGACGAACGTAACCGTTCGCTCCTCGCAATGACACCGGTGCGCCTGTCATGACGAGGGGAGCGAAGCCATCCGCCGAATGCCTGTCATTGCGAGCGCAGCGAAGCAATCCCCGGCGGAGAGGATGGCGTCAGCGGAGGGGATTGCTTCGTCGCTGCGCTCCTCGCAATGACAACGGCACGCCCGTCATTGCGAGCGGAGCGAAGCAATCCCCGCGGAGAGGATGGCGTCAGCGGTGGGGATTGCTTCGCTGCGCTGGGAATGACACCCTCACGCGCAAGGAGAGAGGCGCGAAACGCAGAAGTTTAG
>JANWYM010000818.1 GCA_025055355.1 Abditibacteriales bacterium | reverse complement strand
TGTCCTGGCGAGCGGGGCGAAGCCATCCCCTCTCCGGCAGCTGTCTCCTCTGCAGGAGATGGCTTTGCTCCGCTCGCCAGGACAGGTATTCTTATCAGTGGGGATTGCGGATTGCAGAAGAGATGATGGCATCCCGTCATCCGCAATCCGCAATCGTTCATCACAGAGGCAGGTAGAGTTGTCCGTTGGGCGGGATTGGGTCGAACCATGTCAGGCTGCCCCGCTTTATATCGAATCGCGCCTGACGCAGTTGCACCGAAAACCCTATTCTCTGCTGCACTGCTAACACGACGAGTTCGTCCCCCCCGTCCCAGAGAACCTCCAGAACGAAACATCCCTTGATTACTGCCAGCCCCCGACGCCAAATCGTCAGCCAGCGCAGCGGCAGATGTAGTTCGGTGACCAGCACGCATTCGTTGCACTCCTTCTTTTCCACGAAGCGGGCGAAGCGGGGCGGGGTGTTCTTCACGATGTGCACCCGTATCTCGTGCTTTGTATTTGTGTTGTCACCCCCCTCATAACGACATTGCTTGATGCAACTCTGCACGATGCCAACGAAGCGTTCCTCCGCCCGCTCCCGCATTGTCTGACGCAGGAGGGGGTCGGTCACTGCACGCCTCTGGCGGCGCTGGCTCTGCTTCTGCCACACGTGCCGGATGAAGTCTCCATCCTGTCCTACCAGGGAAATATGAGGGGATTGGTGGGAGCGGAGGTCTTCCAGCAACCTGAGACACTCGGGCGTATTCCCTCCCAATCCCGCAAACGCCAGTTCTCCCTCGATGTCGGGATGGTGGGGTAAGAGAAGGCGTCCCTTCTCCGTCACAATGACCTTGTGTTGTTCCCCGTTGCAGTTGACGACGAACTCATCCTTGACCTTGACTCCAGAAGGCGACTTGTGTGCTGAGTGGTGTGGGATTTGTGTTATGACAGCCATTTCAATGCCTCCTTTCCCTCTGCCGTTGTGAGGACTTGTGCATAGCAGGTGCGGCTCGGACGGTAGGTGGGCAGCACGGCACCTCCGTCCGGAAACAGCATCCCTGGTCCTGCCTCAACGAGACGACGTGCCCATGACGGGAGCGTCAGCCGAGCGTTGCTGCCCTGAACAATGGGCAGTCCAGCGCAGCCACTGGATTCGCGGGGGGATGCAAGGACAATCTCGGGGGGGACTTGTAACGCCTCTGCTTTCTGTTTGACCGCAGAGGTTTGCCCACACCCCAGTTGTCCCCTCAGAAGCGTTGAGGTGTGGGCTTGAGGGGTGATGCTAAGGCTTTTCATGTCTACCTCCCTATCGCTCTCACCGATAACGGGAAGGACAAGGAGGTTTGAGACCCCGCAGGGGATACGCGGATCTCAACGTCCTATCGTTCCCGCCATCGGCGGGCTTGGCTGGGGCACCTTATCCCAACGAAGGTAGGACAGGTTGCCGGGCGGTCATCGAGCCAAGTCTCTCGCGCCACTCGTGATAGGGCGTCTGCAACCCAGAGGTTAGCAAACGCAGATGAAACTTGCAACTCAACTTTTGCGTTTTACGCTGCCCGGCGGTCCAGCGACCGTCCCCGAGCGTCAGGGGCGCCTCCGTTGCCGCCTCAAGGCTGTCAACGGATTTCGGCAACGGATGAAGCGGATGGCGTGGGCGTTCAATCCGAGGACAACCCGTTTAACCCGCTACAAGAATCCGTTGACAGCCTTTACGCGGAAAAGGATGTCTCGCCCGACGAGGGTTCGTCTCGCTCGGACGCAGCGATAAGTGAAACGCAAAGGTTTAGT
>JANWYM010000817.1 GCA_025055355.1 Abditibacteriales bacterium | reverse complement strand
AATGTCCCTGTGGGATCAATGCCGAAGTTGCGGGGCGTCTTGCCCTGCGTGGACACGATGTTGACGAGACTCAGCCGACCGGTGTTCTGATCAATCGAGTAGATGGCGATGCTGTCGTGCCCGCGATTGGAGCCGTAGAGGAATTTGCCGGAGGGATGCACTTGCACTTCTGCCGTGTGGCTGACGTCAGTGTATCCCTGCGGCAGAGTGGACAGCGTTTGGATTTCGGTCAGGATGCCTTTCTGAGCGTCGTAGTGGAAAGCGGTGACGGTGTTGCCCATCTCGTTGATGACGTAGGCGTAACGTCCGCTGGGATGAAAGGCGAAGTGGCGTGGACCCGCGCCGGGCGCGACGGTGGCGGCGGGCGGGTCGTTGGGGGTCAGCGTTCCCTTCGCAGCATCAAAACGATAGATGAGGACTTTGTCTAGCCCCAAATCTGCCACAAACGCGAAGCGGTTGGCGGCATCGAGGTTGATAGAGTGTGCATGGGGGGCTTCTTGCCGTTGGGGGTTGACACTCTTGCCGGTGTGCTGAATGAAGCAACTTGCTTCGCGCAATGTGCCATCAGCCTGAATGGGTAGCACGGCAACGCTCCCCCCGCCGTAGTTGGCGACGAGGACGTTCTTGCCCGCGTTGTCCACGACGAGATGGCACGGTCCCGCTCCGCCAGAAGATTGCTGATTGAGAAGCGTCAAATGGCCCGTGCTGGCATCAATGGCAAACGCGCTGACGCCGCCGCTTTTTTTGCCCGCAAAGTCGCTGACCTCGCCCACTGCGTAAAGGAATCGCCCATTGGGATGAATCGCCAAAAACGATGGATGGATCGCCTCGCCCGCCAGCCGCGCCGGCGACACTGCGCCCGAGGTGTAATCCATCTCAAAAACGTAAATGCCCTTGCTCTTCGTCCCCGTGTAAGTGCCGACGTAAACCATGAGTTTCCCCCTTTGCTGCGTGTCTTTGACTTGCTGCCCGCGCCCGTCGCTGATGGAGACAGCAACGAGTAGCGCGACCAGACAGCTGCTCCCCATCCCTTGCAAGCGTCGTTGTGCCATAGGGCCTCCTCTCTTCAACGATGTCATGCCGCTGGCAATTTTAGACACGTGGAAGAGATTTCCTCCAGGAGGAGCAAAACCCGCCGGTGCCAGCAGCCCTCGCTTCCCCTCGGGGGACGCCAACGGGGAGGGCTCGGCGGGAGCCTCGCCCTCCCAAATTAGCGGTTTTTGGATAGGCTCCAAGAGGGGGCTGCGTAACTTCTACTCCCTCTGCTCCCGCAGCACGCGCTCATCCCCCACGCGGCGCGTGAAGCCAATTTTGTCGAAGTATTCCAGCAGCGGCACAGCGTATTTGCGGGAGGAATCGGTGAGGTTGCGGAACTCGGCGACGGTCATTTTGCCGTGCTGACGGATGTAGTCCGTCACTACCCGTTTCGCCCGTTCTATGACGCTCTCGTGGAACACGAGGTCGGCAACGCGAACCAGTTTGCCCGTGTCCACCAGCGAGTAAAAAATCGCGTTCGCCAACTCGCGCTGCGGTCCGAACTGGGGGAGAACATCCCTAATGTCGGGCGGCGAGAACCCGCCGTCGCGGTAGGTGCGTTCGAGGCGATCGGCGATGTGCTGCTGCTCGTCGGTGAAAGTCACCACAAACCCGGCGCGGCGCACAATGTCGCGCTCCGCAATGACCTGCTGCGCGGCTTGCAGCGCGCCCAGGAGGGTGTCGAAGTTTGCCGCGTGGAGGTCCTTGGGCAGCGCCGCGCGGAGTTGCTCGCGGGGCATCCCCTGC
>JANWYM010000816.1 GCA_025055355.1 Abditibacteriales bacterium | reverse complement strand
ACTTGTCTCCTCGCATATCCGAATACCCTCATACTCTTTGAAGAGCACACTATGAAATACGGCATCCGTGACGGTCTGTTGGGTAGGGACTTGACGTGGCAACAGCGGTTTGAATTAGCAAAAGAGATTGGCTTCGATGGTATTGAGATTACCGTCGGCGAGAACTACCGCGAGCATCCGCTGTGGAATCGGGAAGGTGTGGAAAACTTCAAGCGGCTGGCGCAGGCGACGGGCGTGGCGGTGTCGTCGCTCTCGCCGGGGTTCTGGCAGTCGCGGGGGTTTCACACGGACAACCGCGCCGAGGGGCAAGCAGTTCTGGAATACCTCATCCCCGTCTGCCGCGAACTGGGTGCGGAGGTGATTCTCGTCCCGTTCTTCGGCAACCATCAACTGACCAGCGAGGACGTTCACAACCAGAACCTCATTGAGGGGTTTCAGAACCTCGCGCCGCTGGCGTCGGAACACCACGTGAAACTCGCACTGGAATGCACGCTCAACGCTGCCGACTTGTCACATCTGATGGAGCATATCGGCTCGGCTTTTGTTGGTGTTTACTACGACGTGGGCAACGCCACCCACTTCGGCTACAACCCCGCCGAGGAGATCCGCACGCTGGGCAAGCATATCTTCATGATTCACAGCAAAGACACCGACGGAAAGATGTTAGGTGAAGGCACGGTCAACTTCCCCGCCTGCCGCGAGTCCATCCGAGCGATTGGCTACGAGGGGTGGATTGTGCTGGAAACCCCCATGGGCGAGAATCCAGCGGAAGCAGCAAGAAGGAACTTACAGTTTACGCGGGAGAACCTTTAGTCTCAAAGGCTCACCATCGCGCCCGCCACAGCACGATGCCGCCGCGCCGCGCCACGTAACGCCCGACGCCGATGCCCAGCGCCCCGCCGGCGACCACGTCATGCACGTAATGCTCGCGCAACTCCACCCGTGACCACGCAACCAGAGCGGCGTAAAAGTAGAACAGCCACTTCTGCTTGGGATAATGTTCCGCCAGTACTGCCGCTAAGGCGAAGGCGCGCGAGGTGTGCCCGCTGGGGAAACTTTTGCGGTCGCGCCGATTGGGGCGCTCTTCCAATTCTAATGCCTTGATAGCGTCGGTGATCAGCCCGGTGAAGAACACTGCCTCCACAATCTCGCCTGCTTCCTGTCTGCCCTTCTTGCCCTTCGTCAGAGACACCACTACACTTAACGCGATCGCCGCGCTGAGTGAGTCGCTCACTTCCTGCGCGAACTCGTCCGCGTCAGCGCGCGGCGTCCAACCTGCCGTAGGCACGGCAACCTCAGCGGCGATAAACAACACCAACAGTCCGAAACAGTAACTTTTATGCCTTGTCATCATGAGGGTCACTCTCCTGACCACGCCGACGGAGCATCCTGCGCCGTATGTCACATGACTTTTGCGCTTCACTCTGCCCGATAAGTAAGTCACCAAAAGTCCTGTCAGCGAATAGCACGCTAAACCGACGTTTCGCTATGCTGCGCCACGCCATTTTGACGCCGTTTGAGCGTTCAAGTGGCGCACGAAGTTGGCGAACGGAGTTGGCGTCCCATCGGTCGTCGTGACAGAATTTATGACGACATACTTAGGTCAGAGACCTTCACCAAGCGTCTGGGCGTAACCGTTGCCCCGCCTTGATGTCTCTCCGTAGGGCGAGAAATCCTTTTCCGCCTCGAGGCTGTCAACGGATTCTGGGAGCGGATTAAACGGATGGCTTTCGGATGGGACGCCGACGCCATCCGCTTCATCCGTTACCGAAATCCGTTGACAGCCTCGAGGC
>JANWYM010000815.1 GCA_025055355.1 Abditibacteriales bacterium | reverse complement strand
TGGTGCTGTTCGAGTTGGAGGGCTGGAAAATCAAAGAGATCGCGGAGGCTCTGGGCTGTGCGGCAGGCGCGGTCAAAACCCACCTGCATCGCGCCCGCATCCGACTGCGGAAAGAGCTGTCCGCTTACGTGGAAGTGGGACAAGTTGATAACTTGTCCCACAAAGAGGAGAATGACTATGACTTGCCGACACGCTCAATCTCTGATACAAAACTACCGCGATGGGGAACTGGACGCGAACACTGCTCAGGCGCTTGAGAACCACCTCTCGCGCTGCGTTGCTTGCCGCCGCGAACATGAAGCCTTGCAGCGGCTGTCCCACCTCGTTGCGGCATCGCCCGTCCCCGAACCGCCAGCAGGTTACTGGGAAACGGTGCAATTCTCCGTGCTGCGGCGGATCCGCGCGCAGGAATCTCTCTCTCCCTTACCAAGAGGGAGCCGGAGGGTTTTGTCGTGGTGGCGGTCGCTTTCCTTCCGTCCCGCGTTAGCGATGGGCGCCGTGGTCGTGTTGGCGTTTGTCGGCGGCATCTTCGTCGGGCGCGTCAGCGCGCGAACGATGCCAATGGCATCGCCAAACTTGACCGCCAGCCAACCAGTTTCACAACCAACGTCAAGTCGCCTCGTGCGTGACAACACCGCGCGCCCCGAAAAAACACGCACCGTTGTTCAAAGCCTTCCACCGGCTTCTCAACCAGCCACGTCGAAACCGAAAGCAAAGGCGGCGGGTAAACTCATGCGCGTCGTCCGTCATGCGTCTTCCCTGCACCGACACAAAGCACATCGGCAGCAGCGCGTCTCAACGTCTCAACCTGCCAACCTGCCGACGTTACAACCGCTCGACGGTTACGTCGTTTACTCGCTGGAGCCGCCGCCGCTCACCCTCTCTGTGTCAGCGGACTCCGTGTCGTCAAGCAGTTCAGAAACGAACGCCACAGACGGGAGCGCGCTGGGGGAAGTCGTCGCTCCGGTGCATCAACAAATCATCGTGCCGCTCAGCGTGGTCAACACGCATCAAAGCAGTGGCACGCCAAGTGGTGAATCCAGTTCCAGTGAGGAGGGCAAGAGTGCACCTATCATTTGAGTCAGTCGGGCGCTGTCAGCGGATTCTTGTAACGGATTAAGCGGATTCATTCCGGTCTCGTTGCGACTTAATCCGCTTAATGTGAACATCGAAGCCTTCGCGCCGCTTGCTTCGGTGGGTTCACTGCGGTCTCGCTGCGATTGAATCCGCTTAATGTGGACGCCGAAGCCTCCGTGCCGCTTGCTTCGGCGGGTTCACTGCGGTCTCGCCGCGATTGAATCCGCTTAATCCGTTACAAGAATCCGCTGACAGCAACTTCAAGGGGAGGATTGCGATGAAGCAAAGTTCAGTCGTGGTCAAATGGGTAGGTATGTTTGTGGTCGCCGCTTTGGTGTTGGGGGCGATGGTGCGCTTCCAAAGTGCGCAGGCGCAGAACCGTAGAGACCCAGCGGTGGAGCAGTTCCAGCCGCCGCCAGGCCCGGCGGGCGAGCCAGGATTTGTTCCGCCGGGGGCTCCCGTAGGACGACCGATGATGGGACCGACATCGGGCGTCGCTATCGCGGTGGCAGGTGAATCGGTCTACGTGGTGCAGGGCAACTCGCTCTACAAGTTCACTGCGGACGACTTACGCCTCGTCAAGCGCGTCATACTCGAACCCGGTCCGCTGCCCGGTCGTCCGGGCGTTGAAGGCAGACCTGACCGCCCACGGGGCGAGGGCGAACGCCGTCGCGATGGTGAGGGATAGCGTGGCTCTCTGTCTGACGGCATCCGCGACGGCGTC
>JANWYM010000814.1 GCA_025055355.1 Abditibacteriales bacterium | reverse complement strand
GGTCAGGCTACCAAGCGGCCGTGCTGTCGAAGTTGGTCAAGGAGGTTTACACCATCGAAATTATTGAGTCCTTGGGCAAGCGGGCGGCGGAGACGCTCAAGCGGTTGGGTTACAAAAACGTCTTCGTCAAAATCGGCGATGGCTACAAGGGCTGGAAGGAACACGCGCCATTTGACAGCATCATCGTCACCTGCGCTCCCGACCACGTGCCGCCGCCGCTGGTGGAGCAACTCAAAGAAGGCGGCAGGATGGTCATCCCCGTCGGCGAGCGTGTAGCGCAGGAACTTTACCTCTTAGAGAAAAAGGGCGGCAAACTGGTGCAGACCGCTCTGCTGCCGGTAGTGTTCGTGCCGATGACGGGCGAGGCGCAGAGGAAGGGGCGAAAGTAGGGAGCGGCAGGGGAACGACAGGAAACGGAGAGCCTCTCAAAAAGGAGCCCGCGACGGCGTCGCGGAACTTCTGTCGCGGCGCGGCGGGCGAGTTGGTGGCTCAACGCTGTGATGTTAGGGATGCTCGTCGGGTTGGTGGGGCTCATGCACATCTTCAAGAAACTCCCGCCGCCGCAGATGCCCCCGACGGTTCTCTGGGTCATCAGCGCGTTGCTCATCGAGAGCGTCCTCTGCGCGGTAATGGCGCAACGCGGCAGCGCGCGCCGCATGATTGACCTGCTGCCCTTGCCCCAACCCGACATCTACGCCGCCCGCGCCACGCTCCTGCAATATGTGCGCAGCGGCAAAGGCGTCAGTGTCAACGGATTTCGGTAGCGGATTAAACGGATTATGTAACGCTTACATGAAAGTCATCTGACAGATACCCAGTTAAGTCACAATTGGTTGGGTGTATTACACAGAATTTGCAGCCTCTCCGTATATGGACATCCGTAGGGGCGGGCGTCTCTGCCAGCCCGCTTCCGTCACCGCAGTAGTGCTAGCGGGGACGCACGCCCCTACGGATGCCCTCTGGGCGCGCTCCTACAAGGTTACACGTAATGCACCTCAATTGGTTTGCCTGCCCTCCCGCTGACCTTGCGTCGGCGGGGGCGAGCTAATTGCGACTTACTGAGACTGGGTATCGCTCAGGAAATGCATCCGTTTAATCCGTTACCGAAATCCGCTGACAGCCTGTATTGATTCATAGCTGACATCGCTCTTCCCTACCTATCGGACTCCTTCACTCCCTTCTCTATCGCCTCGTCGTCTTCCTTGCGAGCGTGCCCGGTTGGGGATTCTATCTGCAAGGCGAGAAGGGGAAGAAGCGCGTGACCACTTACCAGGTGACCACTGACCTTCAAGGTCCTCTTGTCCTGTGGTCTTAACGCTATCAGCGACGCACGACTTACCGGGGGCAAGCGTTCACGTCAAAATCTCCTTCACCACGCGCCCACTCACGTCGGTCAGGCGGAAGTCGCGCCCTTGGTATTTGAAGGTCAGCCGCTCATGGTCAATGCCGAGGCAGTGGAGAATAGTGGCGTTCAGGTCATGGATGTGGACGGGGTCTTTGATGATGTTGTAGCAGAAGTCGTCGGTCTCGCCATGAACGATGCCGCCTTTAATGCCGCCCCCCGCGAGGAAGATGGAGAAACATCTACCATGATGGTCGCGCCCGTAGTTGTCTTTGGTCAACTCGCCCTGACTGTAAACTGTCCTGCCGAACTCACCGCCCCAGATGATGAGCGTGTCGTCCAGCATCCCGCGCTGTTTGAGGTCCTTGATGAGCGCGGCGGTGGGTTGGTCGGTGTCCTTGCACTGGCTGGCGATGTCTTTGGGCAGGTTGCCGTGCTGGTCCCAGCCGCGGTGGAACA
>JANWYM010000813.1 GCA_025055355.1 Abditibacteriales bacterium | reverse complement strand
GGAGTATCTCGACTCCCTCGAGGGCTACGTCACCGCCGACCTGAACTTCAACCGCGAGCATTTTCGTTACACGACCGTGCCGCTGACGTTCTCCAGCGAGACCAAGCAACCCGCGCTGTTCAAGGCGTTGGCGGTGTTCGAGTTTACCAAGTGGATTTCCGACGACGTGCACCGCTTGGGGAAATTGACGTTTGCCAACGGCGTGCCGTATCGCTTCACCTTCCTCTGCCCATGGCTGGACATAATGGGCACGGAGACGAACTGGCTGCGCGGCGGGCAGTATCAGCCCGCATCGGACGCGACGATGAGCCTGTGGCGAACGATGTCCTACCAGAAGCCCTATCTGCTGTTGATGAACACCGACTACGATGCCTTCACCCCTAACCTCGTGGAGAAGTATTTCCAGCGCAGTTTGTTCTACGGCATCTTTCCCAGCATGTTCAGCCACAATGCCGCTGACAACCCTTACTGGCACAACCCTACTTGGTATAACCGCGACCGCCACTTGTTCAAGAAATACATTCCGCTCATCAAGCGCATCGCCGAAGCGGGCTGGCAGCCCGTCACGGAAGCAACCTGCGATAACGCAAGCATCTACCTCGAACGCTTCGGTCCTGACGCCAGCGGCGCGGTCTACTTCACGCTGCTGAACGACACCGCGCAGCCGCAGAGCGGAGAAGTGACCATCAACACCGCGAGAGCGTTGCGGGCTACGCAGGCGACGGAGTTGATTTCGGGCAAAACGCTCCCGCTCATGGGAGGACGTTTCCGCGTCACCTTGCAGCCGCAGGAGGTGTGGGCGGTGCGGGTGGAGTAGGTTTGACAGGCTGTGATGCGGGTGCTATACTGCGTAAGTGGATTATCCGAAACGGGAGGAGGCGACCGCAGATGTCAACCCAACCGGCGACTCAGGGCAGGCCCAGTCCCGAAGAGGCGCAGCGATTTCAAGCGGATATGGAGGATATGGAGTGGTTTGATGAGCACAGAGAGGAAATCTTTGTCTCCTGTCGGGGCAAGTATGTGACGGTGGTGAATAAGGAACTGTTTGTTGGGGACACGCCAGAAGAGGTCTGGGCGAAGGCGCGGGCAAAGTATCCCGATCGCGGTCCGGGCATTCACTACATCCATCCCAACCCACCCAAGGTGATGTTTTATGATTGTGCGCGGGATGTTCGTTCTCACCCGTAGAGGGGTCGTTGAACCCCGAGTGAGAGCATGGGTGCGGGCAACTATAATGGGACATGGCGTTGGGTGCAATTTACTATTGATTGTGGCGCAGATACGACAGCGTTGCCCGCAGATTACATTCCGTTTCTCGGTCTGGACTTGAGCGCTATGACCATGCGCACCGACGCTGGCGGCGTGGGCAGCAGTGGCTTGCCTTACGTCGAATACGCCACCACCTTGCGCTCCGTTGTTGGGAGCGAGCACCGGGACTTTCCCTTAACCGTTGTGGTGTTCATCAACCCCGCTGACCTTGACGTGCCTCTGCTTGGGCGCGACATCCTTGACCAACTGACGCTGATTCTCGACCGCCCCCGCGACACGATTTTGCTGCTGCTCGGTCCTGAAACCTACACCCTGGTGCCCTCGGCGAGCCCATGAGAGGCAACGTTGTCTCCTTGTCCTCGGATGGGTTACTGCCCCGGTCCCCAAACGAACTTTACCTTCTCTAACTCCACGCACGCTAATCCCGCTGCGACGGGCGTGCCGTTGGATTGATAGGTCACGTCTTTGAGGTCGTGGGCATAGCACTCGTGCCAGCCGCCGCCGCAAGGAGACAACTGCAGCGGTGGGGATGGC
>JANWYM010000812.1 GCA_025055355.1 Abditibacteriales bacterium | reverse complement strand
TCTCAACGGGACGCTGCCCGGGATTCCCGTCCACGCGGCGGGTGAACGTTTCCATCGGCACAGCGCGGCGCGTGACGGCTTTATCGCCGATGGTCGCCGTACCTACGATGTCCAGTGCCGTGAAGTCGACGGCGGCGTTGGGCGCAGCGGTCAGGCTCATCAGGGTCACATTCTGCCCCGCACGCAGGACGTTCGGCGTGACGGTGACGCCCGGCGGCGGTTGCGGCACGCTCAGAGCGATGTCGCCGTTGAAACCGTTGAGACGGTTGCAGGTGACGGTGATGACCGTGTTGCCGCCCTGTCCGACGTTGGGTGCGTCAGGCGATGCTGCCAGCGTGAAATCAGGTGCGCCGGGCGGAGCAATGACGATGCGATACACGAAGTCCTCACCGCCGCGCCCGGTCACGTCCCGAATCATCAGCACGTAGTCGCCCGTCGCCGGAAAGGTGAAGTCAAGACGCGAGTCCTTGCTGCCCGGAATGTCATCAGCAGGCGCCGTCACCTCTTTGCCTTGTGCGTTGTGAAGCGTGAGGAGGGAATCCAGTGGCGACCCGAGGCGTCGCCCGAACACCTCAAAGATGAACCGCTGCCCCGCTTGCGCCGGGAAGACGAAGTAATCGCGCTCGCCCGGCTTCTCGATACGCCCATTGATGGTCAGTGGTAGCGACGCAAACCGCGTCGCCGTTTCGCGCGTGTCGTTGGGTTCTTGCTCCACGCCTTCAGGAAACTCCCCCCCATAAAACAGCACGCTGTTCGACCCGCCGACAGTAATCGGTATCGGAGCGGCGGCATCGGCAGGGACGTTGACCGTATGCGTTGTGGTCGGTAAGTTCACGCCACTCAACCTCACGACGACGCTCGTGCCTTTCTGTCCCCCCGCCGGGAAAATGGAGGTGATGAACGGCACTGCGCCGATGGTGAGGCGATAGACGAAATGCGCCCCGCCGCTGAACGTCCAGTCGTGAAGTTGAAGAACGTAAGTTCCCGACTTTTTGAAGGTATAAGTCATTGTGGCGTCGAAGCGGTGGGGGTCTCTGCCCGTCGCCAACGGGCGCCCCTGCGCATCGCGCAAGGTCAGCACAGAGTCCAGCGCGAACGTCAGCGGGAAAGATTCGACGACGAAGGCGAACGACTGTCCCTCTTGCGCCTCAAAGGCAAACAGGTCTTCATCCTCCGCGCCGTTGATTTGTCCGTTAAGGGTGACGGGCGTGACGACCTTTTGCGCCTGCGACAGTTTGTTATTCGGCTCGGTCTCGTTGACTTCGGGGTGCGCGCCCACGCTGAACCGACCGACGTTGGACACCCCGCGCGGACCGAACACCCGCACCTCGCGCACGCCCAGCGGCGCATCGGGCGCAATCGTGACAACGATGGGCAGCGCGCCCGCGTTGGTGTTCTGCAACCCCTTCCCGTCCGCCGTCGGCGCGACTTTGCCCGTCACGCCTGCGCCGCTGAACAAGACGTGTGTTGTGCCTTGCAGATTCTGACCGTTGACCGTCACCGTCACCGTTTGCCCGCGCTGCCCGCCGGCGGGGAAAATGTATCCTATCTGGGGCGTCTGCGCCTGCACCCATCCCGCTGACGCCGCTACCAGTCCCACTGCCCAAACCCATGTGACCCAAGGTCTCATCACACGCACCTCGCGACTTGTTGATTGACTCCGGGAAATCCCGCTCGGACTTTGACAAACTCTTGGAGGGTGAGTTGCAACGTTATAGAGGTCTATTAAAATTGAGGGAAACAACCGATGCCACTTGTAGGGGCGGGCGTCCCTGCCAGCCCGCTTCTATGACCGCAACCGGGCTGGCA
>JANWYM010000811.1 GCA_025055355.1 Abditibacteriales bacterium | reverse complement strand
TTCGAAGACCTATGGGAGGAGTGCCTCAGGATGGATGAAGAGCAGGAATATGTCCTCTACATCCATGATGCCTACTGCGAGTCCGCAGTCCCCCAATACCCGTCGCGTTTGCGTCACATGCCGCCCGACTGGTTCAAGAGAGTCTGGGTGTGCCGTCTCTTGACCTTAAAACTCCCTCCTCAACTTATTCTGGAGTACAAGTACGCCTATCTCCAAAAGTATAACCAAGATGCTGTGTGGTTGATAGATAACTATTGCCGCCGATGGTTATCTGGGCTCTCTTGGGAGACATCTGAGATTCGGGTAATTAATCCGCGCGGTGTTAATGTAGAAGATACATGGCGACTTCTGCAACAGGTAGCAGAACGGTTGAGAGTAGAGCGAGGCATCACAATTGACCTCTCACATTTTTCAGCGGAAAGTTTGAGGGAAATGAAACCTGAGTTCATTGAGGTGGTAGAGGAGTTAATCGAAGCGATGGGAATAAAATGGAGCGGATCTTGTGCAGCCGCTATTCGTGATAAGTCAACCTGATACCCCTCCTCTGATGTGTCGCAGTCTTCTGCTGTGATACCTACCCCAACCGTATGTTCCCCCGACGCGAGTGCCTACCGAGACCTCAAACAAAACAGCCAAGACAGGCAGTTAGCACTTGAGACGCCATGAACTCCATGAACTAAGAGTTTGCGTTTTGTGCCTCAATATGTCGTGGTCTCTTGATCGCAGCACCCGCTCTGACCGCAGGTCTCTTTTGCTTCTACAGAGGGATAGTCGCCTTGTGTGAGAGCGATTACTCCCCGTTGCACGGCGACTGCTCCACCCACGACACGGACAGCACCTACACTTGATGTGTCAAGGTCTTTGACCTTGACACCGACCTTCACCATAGGTTTCCCTTGCCGCCTGCGACTCACGAGCCGTCCTCGGCCCTTAACGACTTCTTTTTCTTTTTTCTTTTTCTTTTACCCCTCGCCTCGTCCCCTCTGCTCCCTTGACCTCTTTGCCCTCAGTGGGGAATCGGCTGTGCGAAACCGAGTTGATGGGCAACCGCTACCGCGATTACTTCTACGACAGCGCAGTGCAATTAGTGCGGTTCACCGAGCGACAGATTGTCGGGGCACAAGACCCACGCGGGCAATACACAGATGACACTGCCATTCAGGATGACTCCTACACCTACGACGCGGTGGGCAACCGCCTCTCTCTGACGGACAACCTGACTAACGAGCAGATTCTTGACATAATGATGACTTCAGCCAACTGCTGACGGCGGGCAGCCGCTGCCCCCTCTTACTCTCCCCCTTGCTAAGGGCTAATCATTACCCATAATTTCACGGAGGAACCGCTTGGGGGCGGACAATCTGCCAAGTCGCTGCAATATCATGCAACCGTTGCAGCCCCCGCCACATTACCACAATCCCCCCCTCCCCATCCCCCTGCCGCCCCAGAAATCTCCCCAGCCGCCCAATCCATCGCACCGCCTCCCCCAACGTCGGCGGCTCGGTGGGCGGCTCCGCCTTCCGATGGATGAAGCAATACAATTCCTCCCACTCATGCGCCTCCAAAATCGCCCTGCACGACCGCTCCGACCTCCCCCGCCCCATCAGCGTCAGATACAGCACCCGCCACGCCACGATGCTGTCCAGCGCCAGATACCCCTCAATCCGTTCCGCCGCTTCCAACGGTCGCCCCTCCACCCGACCGCCCTCCTTGAGCACCTTGGGCAACATCTCTATCACCCAGCGGCAGGTAGACCACCCCACCCGGTCGCAGGCGTCAGCAAACGTTTTCACCTCCACCCTCCTCAGCAGCAGCCAGCCGATCG
>JANWYM010000810.1 GCA_025055355.1 Abditibacteriales bacterium | reverse complement strand
CCCCCTACTTCCCCTTACTTCCCCTTACTTCCCCTTACTTCCCCTTACCTCCCCCTTACTTCCCCTCCCACCATGCATCTCTGGCTGCAAACGATTCGGGTCTATCAGTGGCACAAAAACGGGCTGCTGTTTGCTGGTCTCATCTTTGCCGGTCATCTGCGCAAAGGGTGGAGTGAGGTCGGCGATGACGTGGGCAGAACGCTGCTGGGGTTTGTTGCGTTTTGCCTGCTGTCGAGCGCGATCTACCTCTTCAATGACCTTAAAGATAGAGAGAGCGACCGCCTTCATCCGGAAAAGCGGCATCGCCCCATCGCCTCCGGGGTGGTTAGTCCATCGGCTGCTCTTTGTGCCGCTTTTTTGCTGCTGGTCATCAGTTTCACGCTGGCGTCATGGGTGTCATGGTGGAACCGTCAGGTCTGGTTCTTGGCGTCGGCGCTGGGCTACCTGGGGCTGACCTTGAGTTACACTTTCTTCTTCAAGCATCGCGTCATCGCGGACGTCATGGTGCTGGCGTTGGGGTTTGTGGTGCGCATCGTCGCCGGTTGTGCAGCGGTGCCGGTCCCGCCGTCGGAGTGGATTATCTTCTGCGTCTTCAACCTCGCCCTGTTCATGGCGTGCTGCAAGCGACGGCACGAACTGCTGATGATGGGCGATAATGCCGAGGCGACGCGTAGCGTGCTGCCTCATTACAGCCCACAGTTGCTCGATATTATGGTTGGAGCAAGCGCGACCATGACGATTATCGGCTACGCGCTCTACACCTTCCTCGCCCCGCACGTCGTGTTTTTAGGGCAACAAGATGCCCCGTGGCTGATGGTCACGATTCTCAACGTCATTTTTGGCGTCTTTCGCTTTCTGTTCCTTGCGTATAGGAGGGACATTGGCGGCAAGCCTGAGCAACTCTGGCGCGACCCCGCCACGATGCTCAACGCGCTGATATGGATGCTGCTGATGATTTTCTTCTCGCTGCTGCCTAATATCCTGAGGTGAACCGTGCGTGCCTACGTTCTCATTCCCACCTACAATGAGCGCGAGAACATACAAGCGCTCATCCCGCAAATCCTGCAAGCCGATGAGCGACTCCATGTCCTCGTTGTGGACGACAACTCACCCGACGGCACCGCCCAGGTCGTCGAAGAGTTTCAGCGACAATCGCCCCGCGTTCACCTGCTCAAACGCGCAGGACGTTTAGGCTATGGCACCGCCGTGCGCGAAGGCATCCAGCGCGTCTTGCAGGAGGGCGCGGACTGGCTGATTCAAATGGACGCGGATTTCTCGCATGACCCGAGATATCTACCCGCCCTTCTCTCAAAAATCGAAGACAACGATTTGGTCATCGGCTCGCGCTACGTGCCCGGTGGCGGCACGCGCAACTGGGGCTGGACGCGGCGCCTGTTGAGCGCCACAGCCAACCGTGTCACCCGCACCCTCCTGGCGCTGCCCATCGCGGACTGCACGGGCGGCTTCCGCTGCTACCGCCGCGAGTTGGTGGAAAAAGCGCGATTGTGGGAAATGGACGCCGAAGGCTACGGCTTCCTATCCGCCAGTCTCTATCGCTGCCATTGCCTCGGCGCGCGCATCGCCGAAGTGCCTATCATCTTTGTGGAACGCCGCTTCGGTAAATCCAAACTCTCCAAGCGCGTGATATGGGAAGCCGTCCGCCTCGTCTTGAGCCTGTGGTGGCAGCGCGTGTGGGGGAAGAAGGACCTACCCCCAAATGCATGACGCATAACAGCCAGCCCCTCGATGTCGGGGCGACGCGATTTGCGGAGAGGTTCTCAACTGAGGGGGAGCATTGCAAGGGGGCGCGGCGCTGTCAGCCCTCCGTTGGGC
>JANWYM010000080.1 GCA_025055355.1 Abditibacteriales bacterium | reverse complement strand
GGGAGAGGGCATCGCGGCGCTCGCGATGACATCAGGAGGTGGAAAACAGTAAAGTGTGTCAGGCAGCGGATTGCATGTCACGCCTCTGCCATCGCCGGCGCGCGCGGGTCGCCGGCTCGCTGACCGAGCGACCCAGGACGCGCCGCCGACGTGAGGGTTTGCCTTTCAATCCGTCCACACCACGCGGTTGAACGACCGACACGTCGCGGTGAGCAGACGCAGCCCCGCGAACGAGAACAGCCCACAACAGAGCATCCAGACATGGTATCGCTTTTTTACCACAACTGCACCTGATAGGATGTCGGCGCTACCGCACGTTGAAATACCTTGCCTGCGGGTGATGTGCGATAATGGCGGAGGTGGACTGTTCGGGAACAATGTGGCACTCTTCGGTAAGCGTCACGCCGATGCGGTCGGGCTGGAGAAGTTGGAACAGTTCGCGCTGCTGTTCGAGGTCGGGGCAGGCGGGGTAGCCGAAACTGTAACGGCTGCCGCGATAGTGTTGCTGGAACAGTTTGCGGATGTCGTCGGCGTCTTCGCCCGCGATACCCAACTCTTCGCGGATACGCTTGTGCCAGTATTCGGCGAGGGCTTCAGCGGTCTCGACGCTCAAGCCGTGCAGGTAGAGGTAGTCAGTGTAGCGGTTGTCGGCGAACAGTTTCGCCGTGATTTCGGAGGCGCGGCTGCCGATGGTGACGACATGACAGGCGAGAACATCTATCCGTCCGCTGTCTTTGGCGGCAAAGAAGTCCGCTATGCACCAGTGAGGCGGCTCGGGTTGACGGGGAAACTCAAATCGAACCAGTTCGTTCCGGGGGTTGGAGGGTTCGTAGACGATGAGCGTGTTGCCCTCCGATTGGCACGGGAAGTAGCCGTAAACAACCTGCGGCTGCAGGATGCGCTCGTCGCGGCAGCGGGCTTTCCATTCTTCGAAGAGGGGACGCACCTTTTCCTCGATGAACTTGCGGTAGTCCGCCGTGCTCATCTGCCCCTGCTTGAACTGCCACTGCCCGCGAAACAGGGCGATTTCGTTAATGTAGGGATACACCTCATCGAGCGAGATGTCCTTGACCACGCGCGTGCCCCAGAAGGGTGGGGTGGGGATGTCCACGTCACGGCGAATGGCACGGTCGGGCGCGGGAGGGTGAGACTCCCGCCGAGCTGAGGGCGCGGCAGGAGCCTTGCCCTCCCGTCCGTTTTCGTAGACGAGCGTCAGCCGTTTCTCCGCCGCTGGGTTGCACAGTTCTTCCATTATTTGCAAGCCGTCGAAGGCATCTTGGGCGTAGAACACGCGCCCCTTGTAGAGTTGGCGCAAATCCTCCTCAACATAGCGCCGCGTTAGCGCGGCGCCGCCGAGGATGACGGGGATGTGATGCAGCCCCAGACGGTTCATCTCCTCCAGATTTTCCTTCATAATCACGGTGGACTTGACCAGCAAGCCGCTCATGCCAATCGCGTCGGCGCGGTGTTCTTGGGCGGCTTTAATCATGTCGGCAAGAGGGACTTTGATGCCGAGGTTAATGGTGGTGTAGCCGTTGTTGCTCAGGATGATGTCCACGAGGTTCTTACCGATGTCATGAACGTCCCCCTTGACGGTAGCGAGAACGATCGTGCCCTTGCCGCCGACGGCGGCTTTCTCCATGAACGGCTCGAGGAAGGCGACGGCGGCTTTCATGGTCTCCGCCGATTGCAGCACAAACGGCAGTTGCATCTGCCCGCTGCCGAACAGGTCGCCAACGACCTTCATCCCGTCTAAGAGGATGTGGTTGATGATGTCCAACGCGCTGTATTTTTCCAGCGCGGCGCGGAGGTTTTCTTCCAGGTTGGCCTTGCGCCCGTCAATGATGGCGCGTTTGAGTTTCTCCTCAATCGTCGCTGGCTCAGGACGGGCTGACAGGGACGCGCCGCCTCTCTTGGTCTCGCTGAACAGTTCCATGAAGCGCGTCAGTGGGTCGTAGGTGCAGTTGCCGTCAGCGTCGAACCGTCTTTCATCAAAAATCAGCTGTCGCGCGACCTCACGGGCTTCCGCGTCAATTTGGTGCAGGGGCATGATGCGCCCCGCATGGACGATGGCGGCGTCCAGCCCCGCTTCGCGGGCGTAGTGCAGAAAGACGGAGTTAAGCACCTGCCGCGCGGCGGGTTGCAAGCCGAAGGAGATGTTGCTGATACCCAGAATCGTGTGGCTTTGGGGGAACGCCTCTTTGACCATGCGAATCGCCCGGAGTGTTTCCACGCCGTCTTTGCGCGAGTCCTCCGCGCCCGTGCCCAAAGGAAAAGTCAGCACGTCGAAGATGAGGTCTTCGGGGGGCAAACCGTAGCGGTTCACCGCGATGTCGTAGAGGCGCTGGGCGACGCGGAACTTCCACTCGGCAGTGCGTGCTTGCCCTTCTTCGTCAATCGTGAGCGCGATGCACGCCGCCCCGAACTGTTTCGCGGCGCGGCACAAGCGGGCGATTTTGCCCTCTTCCCCGTCTTCCAGGTTGATGGAGTTGATGATCGCCTTGCCGCCGATGAGTTTGAGCGCGGCTTCGATGACGTTCGCCTCGGTGCTGTCAATAACCAGGGGCGCGGTGACTTGGGTGTTGAAGCGCTTGACGACTTCCACCACGTCCTTCACGCCATCGCGCCCGACGTAATCCACGCACACGTCGAGGACGTGCGCCCCCTCCTTGACCTGCTCCTGCGCCATCTCCACCATGTCATCATAGTTTTCCGCGAGCAGCAACTCGCGGAACTGCTTCGAGCCGTTCGCGTTGGTGCGCTCGCCGACGATGAGGAAACTGCTCTCCTGCCGCAGGGGAACAGATTGATAGAGGCTGGCGACAGCGGCAGCGTGCGGTGGCGTGCGGCGGGGCGGCTGGAGCCGCGCACACACTTCGACGACACGCCGGATATGCGTGGGGGTGGTGCCACAGCAGCCGCCGACGATGTTGACGCCGAACTCCGTGATGAACTGCTGATGATACACCGCCAGTTCATCGGGCGTGAGGGGATAGACCGTCTGCCCGCCGACGTTTTCGGGCAAGCCGGCATTGGGCAGGACGGACAGAAAGCGACGACAGTTCTGGCTCAGGTAACGGATATGCTCCACCATCTGCTCAGGACCGGTGGCGCAGTTCAAGCCGACCACATCCACGTCGAACTGCTCGAGGACGGTCAGCGCCGCGCCGATGTCCGTGCCGAGCAGCATGGTGCCGGTCGTCTCCATCGTCACCTGCGCCATCAGCGGCACGCGCCGCCCGAGTTTCTTCATCGCCTCCAGGCAGCCCCAGACGGCGGCTTTGCATTGGAGAATGTCGAAGCACGTTTCAATCAGCAAAATGTCCACACCGCCTTCGAGTAAGCCTTCGGCTTGTTCTTGGTAGGCGTCGAGAACCTCGTCGTAGGAGACGTGCCCCAGCGTCGGCGACTTCGTGCCCGGCCCGAGCGACCCGGCGACGAAGCGGGGATGGTCGGGCGTGGCAAAATCGGCGGCGACCTCTTTGGCGATGCGGGCAGCGGCGCGGTTGATGTCGCGGACTTTATCCTGCAAGCCGTATTCCGCCAGCACGAGGCGCGTGCCGCCGAAGGTGTCGGTCTCGACGACATCGCAGCCCGCCGCAAAATAAGCGGCGTGGATGTCGCGCAACACATCCGGGCGGGACAGGGCGATGATTTCATTACAGCCCTCCTTACCCCAGAAGTCGTCGGGGGTCAGGTTGCGCGCTTGAATCTGCGTGCCCATCGCGCCATCGAAAATCATCACCTTTTCTCTGAGGAGAGAAAGAAAGTCGTTCGCCATACATAAGGCATTATACCATGGGGACGCGGGATATACCAGACAGCCTCCGATCAGGGTAGAACCGAAAAGCCCGCGGCAGCGTCAAAATCGTCGTGCGAACTGCATGTGAAGGCGACACGCGCTACGTCGCGGGCAGTCTCAAGCAGTGAACGGGTCGTCATTGACAAAAAATTCCTCTCCAGAGATGGAACTTTTCCGTCGGTTTTTTTATAATTATACGTGGCAGAACTTCGGCGGTTGGAAGGACTTTCCAGAAAAGCGCAACGCCGACGTGCTGAGAGCGTCAAAGACATTGCGCACCGTCATCCAGGCTCAAAGCAGCAGGGAAGACAGCCGATAACGTAACAGGGGAGCAAAGCCTCAATGGTCTTGGACAAACGGATGCACAGACGTTGCCGGTGCTATCATGCGCAACGGTCCCATGGCAGCCCTGTTTGACGCAGCGGGAAAATGGGCATAATCAGGATGACAGGCGGTTGGCTGACGTTCCAAGGACATGACATCCAGTTGACACATCGGCACGATTTACTTCCAAGATAGATCCAGTTCCATCCCGAAACATCGGGATAGCGAGTCGGCTCTTTCTCGGCTACGTGGTCTGGCATCCCTTCTTTCCCTTCTCCTTAGTATTACATCATCGGGGCTTTCCCTAAGGTGATGCAGCATCAACGGAGTGCTGCGCGACCGCGGCGGCTCTGCTGGAGCCGGGGTTTGTAGGGTCTAAACTTTTGTGTCTGAGCGTTCATGGGTAGCCGCAACCTCGACGGCGGCGTTCATGCGCCGGCATCAAGCCGGCGGCAGCTTCTGCGGAGAGGCGCGCAAGGGAAACGCAAAAGTTTAGTGAGGGTAAGTCATTCAGTGTTCTTCCGATACGTGCCCTACGGGGATGGTGTATCGGGGAACCGTTCCATGTCCCTATTGCGATAGTCTTTGTGAGGGGGTGTATCTACATGGGGGCAGGTGAACAGTTGCTTTCCATGATCGCGGAGGTGCAGGACATTGACCGCTTCCGCGAACTCCATTGGGAGGGCACTTTTACAGATTATCTCGACATTGTGACGCGCAATCCGAAGGTGGCGCGCACGGCGTTTCAACGCCTCTACGACATGATTGTCTCCTACGGGACGGAGACTTATACGGAGCACCGAGAGAGGATCACGCACTACAAGTTCTTCGACGACCCGATCGGCAACGGGGAGGATGCGATTTACGGGTTGGACAAACCGTTGATGAACCTGGTGCAGGTGTTCAAGTCGGCGGCGCAGCGCTACGGGACGGAGCGGCGCGTGCTGCTGCTGCACGGTCCGGTGGGGTCGTCGAAAAGCACCATCGTGCGGCTGCTAAAGAAGGGGTTGGAGGAATACTCCAAGACGGAGGAGGGGGCGTTGTATTCGTTCAGTTGGATTCAGGAGGACGGGAGTTTGATGCCCTGTCCCATGAACGAAGAGCCGCTGCACCTGGTGCCCAAAGAACTGCGACCGAAGTTGCTGGCGCGGTTAAACGAGGGGCGTCCACCGGGCGAGCAGGTTTACATCGAAGGTGACCTGTGCCCGGCGTGCCGCTTCATGTTCCGCGATTTTCTGCGGAAGAGCAACGGCGACTGGCTCAAGGTGCTGGACAACGTCCGCGTGCGACGCGTCATCCTCTCCGAGCAGGATCGCACGGGCATCGGCACGTTCCAGCCCAAGGACGAGAAGAATCAGGACTCCACCGAGTTGACGGGCGACATCAACTACCGGAAAATCGCCGAGTATGGCTCTGACTCCGACCCGCGCGCCTTCAACTTCGACGGGGAATTCAACGTCGCCAACCGAGGACTCATTGAATTCATCGAGGTGCTCAAATTAGACGTGGCGTTCCTCTACGACTTGCTGGGCGCGTCGCAGGAGCATAAAATCAAGCCCAAGAAGTTTCCGCAGACGGATATTGATGAGGTCATTGTCGGGCACACGAATGAACCCGAATACCGGAAACTGCAAAGCAACGAACTGATGGAAGCGTTCCGCGACCGCACGGTGAAGATTGACATCCCCTACGTGACCAAGTGGAGCGACGAGATCAAAATCTACCGCCGCGATTACAACAAGGAGAAGATTCGCGGCAAGCACATCGCGCCGCACACCATCGAGATGGCGGCGATGTGGGCGGTGCTGACGCGCCTCGAGGAGCCGAAGAAGGCGGAGTTGACCCTGCTGCAAAAACTCAAACTGTATGACGGCAAGACCCTGCCCGGCTACACGGAGGATAACATCCGCGAGTTGCGGGCGGAGGCGCCCCGCGAGGGGATGGAGGGTATCTCCCCCCGCTACGTGCAGGACAAAATTTCCAACGCCCTGGTGAGCGACGTCAGCACCACGTGCGTCAACCCGTTCATGGTGCTCAACGAGTTGGAACAGGGCTTGATGCACCACTCGTTAATCACCTCCGACGAGCAGCGCAAGAAGTATCGCGAACTGCTGCAGGTCGTGAAAGGGGAATACGAGGACATCGTGAAGAGCGAGGTGCAGCGGGCGATCTCGGCCGATGAAGAAGCACTGCAGCGGCTGGCAGCGAACTACATTGACAACGTCAAAGCCTACACGCAGCGCGAGAAAGTGAAGAACCGCTTCACGGGGCAGGACGAGGAGCCAGACGAACGCTTGATGCGCTCCATCGAGGAGAAGATTGACATCCCCGAAAGCCGCAAGGACGACTTCCGTCGGGAGATCATGAACTACATCGGCGCGCTGGCGTTGGACGGCAAACCGTTCACCTACAAGAGCAACGAGCGGCTGCACAAGGCGCTGGAACTGAAGTTGTTTGAGGACCAGAAGGACTCCATCAAGTTGACGAGCCTGGTGTCCTCGGTGGTGGACAAGGAGACGCAAGAAAAGATTGACGTGGTCAAAAAACGCCTCATAGACCAATACGGCTACTGCGATGTATGCGCGACCGACGTGCTGCAGTTCGTCGCCAGCATCTTCGCGCGCGGCGACGTGCGGGAACATAGACGATAGAGGTATTCGCGTATTCGAGCCTGCGCGTAGGTGGGTTGCGACCCATACGCTGACCCTCTACCCCCTCGAACACCCGAATACCCCTGATGTAAGATGACGGACTTCGGGCGCATGTATCATGCGCGGCGCATTGACCAGGACGCGGGGCGCTTCCGCCAAATCATCCGCGGCAAGGTGAAACGGGAACTCAAGAACTACATCACGCGCGGCGAGATGATTGGCAAGAAGGGCAACGACATCGTCAGCATCCCCGTCCCCTATGTGGAGTTGCCGCAGTTCCGCTACGGGCACAAACAGACTGGCGGCGTGGGGCAGGGCGAGGGCGCGATCGGCACGCCGATCGGCACCGACGACGATGACGCCGCCGGACCGGGCGCAGGCGAGATGGGATCGGACCACATCCTCGAGGTGGACGTGACCCTCGAAGAACTCGCCCAAATGCTGGGCGAGGAACTGGAACTGCCCAACATTCAGCCGCGCGGCAAGAAGAACATCGTCAATCAAGCCGACCGCTACACGGGGATTGCGACGACAGGACCCGATTCGTTGCGTCACTTCAAGCGCACCTACAAACAGGCGCTGAAACGGCAACTGTTGACGGGCAGTTACGACTTCAGCAACCCGAAGGTGATCCCCATTCGGGAGGACGTGCGCTACCGCACCTGGAAGCCCGTCTTAGAGCCGGAGGCGAACGCGGTCATCATCTACGCGATGGACGTGTCGGGCAGCATGGGGGATGAGCAGAAGGAAATCGTCCGCATTGAGGCGTTCTGGATTGATACGTGGCTGCGCTATCAATACAAGAACATCACGCAGGTTTACATCACCCACGACGCCGAGGCTCGCGAGGTGGATGAGCATACCTTCTATCACACCCGCGAGAGCGGCGGGACGAAGATTTCCTCCGCTTACAAACTCGCCAACAAAATCATTGATGAGCGCTACCCGCCGTCGGATTGGAACATCTACTGTTTTCATTTTTCTGACGGCGACAACTGGGAAGAGGACAACGACACCTGCATCGAGGTCTTAGAGCAACACCTCCTGCCCAAGGTCAACCTCTTCTGCTATGGGCAGGTCGCTTCCTACTGGGGGAGCGGGCAGTTCATCGTTGACCTCTACGATTACTTTGAGGACGCCGACAATCTCGTGACCTCCGAGATTGACGACCGCGACGCCATCATGGACTCCATCAAGGAGTTTCTGGGCAAGGGGAAGTAACCCGAGGGTGGAGGATACCGACTCCAATCACCCTCCACCCCGGGGGTCTTCTTATGTTGACCGACCAGGACATTCGCGCTCTGCAAGAGGAGATCGAGGGCTACGCCCGCGAATATGGGCTGGACTTTTACCCGGTCGTCTATCAACTGGTGGACTGGGATCAGATGAACGAAATCGCCGCCTACGGCGGCTTCCCGACGCGCTATCCGCACTGGACTTTCGGCATGGAATACGAGCGGCTGGCGAAGAGTTACGCCTACGGGCTGTCGAAAATCTACGAGATGGTGATTAACACCAATCCCGTTTACGCCTACCTGTTAGAGTGCAACGCCGTCGTTGACCAGAAACTCGTCATCGCGCACGTGTGCGGTCACGCGGACTTCTTCAAGCACAACGTCTACTTCGCGCACACCAACCGCAAGATGATGGACGAAATCGCCAACCACGGTATGCGCGTGCGCCGCTACATGGCCAAATACGGGCAGGAAGAGGTCGAGAACTTCATTGACGCCTGCCTCTCTATTGAGGACTTAATTGACATTCATTCCACCGCCATCAAGCGGCGCGAAGACCCCACCGACTCTGTCCTCAAGGGCGGGGAAGAGCCCGTGCCGACCATCGGCAAGTTGCAGGCGAAGGACTACATGGACCCCTACATTAACCCCAAGGAGTTCGTCGAGGAACAAAAGCGCAAGTTGGAGGAGGAGCGCAAGCGTAAAAAGAAGTTCCCCGAACGCCCCGAGAAAGACGTGCTGCTCTTTCTCATCGAGAACGCGCCCCTGGAAAACTGGCAGCGCGATGTGCTGGACATCATCCGCGAGGAAGCCTACTATTTTGCACCCCAGGCGCAGACGAAAATCATGAATGAGGGCTGGGCGAGTTTCTGGCACAGCACCATCATGACGCAAAAGGCGATGCACCCGTCGGAGTTGATTGACTACGCTGAACATCATTCCGGCACGATGGGGCGGCGCCCGGGACGCATCAACCCCTACAAGTTAGGGCTGGAACTGCTGCGCGATATTGAGGAGCGGTGGAACAAGGGACAGTTCGGCAAGGAGTGGGAGGAGTGCGACGACCTCGCGACCAAGAAGAACTGGGATAAACAGTTGGGCTTGGGGCGCCAGAAGATTTTTGAGGTGCGGAAGATTCACAACGACATCACGTTCATTGACACCTTCCTGACCCCAGAGTTCGTGGCCGAGCAGAAACTGTTCACCTATGAATACAACAGTTACACTGAAGCCTACGAGATCGCCAGCCGCGAGTTCGATAAAATCAAGCAGAAATTGCTGTTCTCCCTGACGAATTTCGGCAAGCCGTTCATCTACGTGGTGGACGGCAACTACGAGAATCGGGGGGAACTTTACCTCAAACACATCCATGAGGGGATTGACCTGAAAATTCGTGAGGCGCGGGACACGCTGAAGAACATCTATAAAATCTGGCAGCGTCCCGTTCACCTCGAGACGGTGGTGGATGGCTGGAACATCCTGCTGAGTTTCAACGGCAGCGAGCATCAAGACACGCAACTGAAAGCGGCGGACGGTTCGTAAGGAGGCGATTCGCCGCCGTTGCGACGGGTCATGATTGGGCTTCTACGAGCAGCAGCGATCGAGGTCTTCGGGTCTTCGGGTATGGGGGTATAAAGTCGTTGCCCGAATACTGGAACACCCGACCACCTCAGGAGAGGGGGAGAGCGATGAGGTTAGGAGAAAAGGTTCTATCGGCTCTGGAGGGGGCGAAGCCCCAGGGCGCGATGGGGTGCTTTTCGGTGTCGCACGACGGCACGCAGGTGACGCTGGACGTTGCCGATTGTGATCGGCTGGGTTTGCTGTTGAACGGCATCAGGGTTGAATGGGATGCCACGCTATCGGCGGCGGAAACCAAAGCCTCCGCCGAACGCATCGCCCAGCGCGTCACGTATCTCACGGAGGACTTAGCCGTCGTGGAGTGGGATGAGCAGAGCGCCAACGCGATGCTCCGCAGCACGCCGCAGGAGATGCAGGGGCAGCGGTCGGACTATTTTGAGTTGTGTCTGTGCGGGGGGCGCACGCTACACCTGTGCCGCTATCGCCCTTTCGCCGACCAGGCAGGGCGGGAGGTCATTCCCTTCCACCTCACAACGGATTTGCTGGTGCGCTTGCTCAACGACCTGGAACCGCGGGCAGGGGAGCAGAAGGTCGCAGTTTAAGCCCCGACGTTCGTTCTGATTGCGGGCGGAGCGAAGCCGTCCTCCTCTGTAACAGCGGGGGGAAGGGAGTTGCTTTTAATGTCCCTCATCCCCCGAAGAAGAGGAATTTCTTTTTCTTCTCCACCCTGCCGTTGACCTCTTGCGCGCCGAGGAGGAGGCGGGCGAGGTGCAGGATGTCTTTGGCGATAGGGGATTGGGGGTGGCTCAACACGACGGGGTCGCCGACGTTAATCGCTGCGGGTGCGAGACGATTATCGTTTTGGATGGTGCAAAGCACGGGGCGGTCTAAACTCTTCGTAATGTGGCTCTCCTGAATCATGTCCGCGCGGTCCACGCGGTTGACAATGACCCGCACGCGGTCCAGAAGGTGCGGTGGTAGCATGTCCAGTAGCGCCTTGGAGTTGCGCAGCACGAGCAAGTCCCACGATGATGTGACGAGACAAATCTGATCCATCGCGCTGAGTATCTGCACGTCTTCGGGGTTCAGCAGCGGCGGGAAATCTATGAAGACGTAATCGTAAACGGTCTTGAGAATGCTGAGGACCGTCTGCATGTGGGGGTTCCGCAGCGGCTGCGCTTGATAGTAGTCAGCGATGCCCAAACTGACGAGTAGGGCGACGCCCGACTTGTGCGTCGCCAGATAAGGCACCAGCGTGTGGGCGTCCAACTCCGGCGCGGCTTCCACTAAGTCAGATAGCCCGACCTGCGGCGTGACGTTGAGCAGCACGGCGGCATCGCCGTTCTCTAAGCCGACGAGCGCGACCCTCTTGCCCAACTCCTGGGCGGCTGCCACCGCCAAATTGGTCGCCAGCGTCGTGCGCCCGATACCGCCTTTGCCCGCAATGAAAGCAATCAGTTGCCCCGTGTGCCGAGGCGCCGTCCTCTCCCCAGCGCGGTGGAGGCGTTTCTGTTCCTGCAGCGCGGCGACCTGCACAATCGTGTTAATCACGGTCTCGGCGTCCACCGGCTTAATCAGGTAGTCGCCTGCCCCCGCCAGCATCGCGCGACGCAGTTGCGTCGGGCTCTGGTCGCGGGACATGAGGATGACGCTGACGTCGGCATACTGAAACGCCAATCGCTGCGTGAGGTCTAAGGCGTTGTAAGCGGGGTCATCCGCATCCAGCAGCACGATGTCCGGCGACCATTGCTGAATCTGCACTTCTACTTCTTCTTCGTTGTGCGCGACCCCTACCACCTGAATCCGTTCACTGCCGGGGATCTCGTTCGCGCCGTCGCCCAGAATGGAACTCTCGTCGACCGCCAGCACAATCCGAATTGTTGGACCTTCAGCAGGCATAATCCCTGAAAATTGCAAGTGACCCATCAACCACTGTCGTAGGAGACTAGCGATGATCTTAACTCTCTGGCTCAGGTTAAGTCCTTCTGATTATACCTCAGTTGCGTGGAGACCGCTAACGACGACC
>JANWYM010000809.1 GCA_025055355.1 Abditibacteriales bacterium | reverse complement strand
GGGCTGACCTCTCCTTTTTGCACCTCCGCGAAGAAGGGCGCAACTGTGCCGATTTGTGGGTTCGGCAAGAACGTCATCCGTGCATGAGTGAACGACCAGAGGCGGTGGCGCAGGTCGAACTCAATCGCTTCGGCAATGGTCTCTCCCGTTTTGTCGCGGACAAGGACGCTGCCGCTAATGTAAGCGATACTGGCATCAAGGTCGACATCCGCGCGGTCAGCGGTGATGACCGTGTCCCGATACGTTACCCTGACATTCCCTTGAAACGACAGGCGGTTGCGCATGTCGCTGGTAACTCGGTCAGCACGGAGAAAAACGTGTTCCTCTTCGGACGCAGGCACTGTCGGGGCGGGCGCCTCTGTCCGCTCGGGTGGAGGCGGTTCGTCTGGTGGCAGGTCCTCCTCCGCCCAGAGGGGCGAAAGGCAGAACAACAACATGAGGAATGTCCAACGCTTGTGGAACACAGCCGATTGCCTCCTGTGAACCACCTGACCACCCAGCCCTCCCAACCACCCTACCGTTCCCGCCACAAAAGCACCGCGCCGACCGCTGCAAACAGCAGGTTCGTCGCCCACGCCGCCATGAAGGGCGAGAGTGCACCGACCAGCCCGAGATAGCGAATCCAACTCAGAAAACCCTGATACAAAAACACCAGAAAAACCCAAATCAGCAGCCCGCCGAAACTCCCGTAGCGGGCGAAGCGCAGACTGAGCGGCGCGCCGAGCAAGGTCATCACCAGACAGGCGAAGGGGATGGAATATTTGAAGTGATAGTCCACCTCCCATGCCAACACGCTGCGCCCGCTGCGGCGGTAGAGGTCAATCAGTTCGCGCAAACGCGCCGATGACATTTCCGTTGGACCGCGCTGCTCGCTCCAATACGCGCTGATGTCTTCGGCGATGTCGAGGGTGATGTGCTTCATGCGCCCTTCGGCGAGCAGTTCGCCGCGCGCGTTGTATTGATGCACGTAGCCGTCCTGCAGGTGCCACTTGCCGCCCTTGCGGAACGCCACCTGCGCGATGTAGGCGCGGGGAAATGTGCCTGTCTTCGGGTCTTGCTCGTAAACCATCACGCCGTAGAGTTTGTTGTGGCGGCGGTCCACGTTGCTGACGTAGAAGAAGTATTTGTCGGCGGCGCGGAAGAAGCGATGTTCGTCGAGCAGCGCCACGGGGCGGGTCATGCTGATGCGGCGGAGGATGTTCAGTGACTCGTGGTTCGCCCACGGCGCGACGCGGTCGTTGAGCAGAAAGTCCAAGTAGGTCACGACAAGCGCGACCAGAAAGACAGGCAGCAAAATGCGCTGCAGGCTCACGCCACTCATGCGCCACGCCATGATTTCGTTGTCGCGCCCCAGGCGCGTCAGCACCAAGCACGTTGCCAGCGCCACGCCCACCGGCAGCGCTAACACCGTCACGCCCGGCAGCAGGTAAAGCAGAAACCGCGCAATCAACCCAAACGGCAGCCCCCGCGACAGCAGCAGCGGCATCTGGTCGTAAAGAAACTGCCCCAGCAGCAGCACCCAGCCCACCGCGACGCCGAACGCGAACGGCGGCAGCAACTCACACCAGATGTAGCGGTCCATCAGCGCGGGAAACGTTTCCCACACCGCGCGCTGCCGCCGCGTCAGCGGACGGAACTGCTCCGTGGCGTGAACAAAGTCCATACGCGTTAAAACGTTGACACGTTGGCACGTTACAGGTTAGCACGTTGGCAGGTTGGCAGGTTGGAACGTTCAACCTGCCAACCTGCCAACGTGTCAACGTGTAACGTGCCAACGTGCCAACGTGCTAACTCGTCAATCGCTTTCCAGCACCGCGCCCAGCGCCGCCAGCGT
>JANWYM010000808.1 GCA_025055355.1 Abditibacteriales bacterium | reverse complement strand
AGAAAATTCCTATCGAGGCAGAATCGGGGACGCTCCGCATCCAAAACTACGTGTGGCCCCTGCTCATTGGGCATTTGAACCCGATGGAGAATACGCCCGATAACGGCGTTTCGGGCTACCAAGCCCGCCTGCGCAATCTGGGCTACAATCCTGGTCCCATAGACGGCATCTGTGGTCCGCGCACGCGAGCGGCGGTGCGCGCCTTCCAACGCGATAACCCGCCTCTGGAAGTAGATGGCATTGTTGGTCCTAAGACGCGCGCCAAGTTGCTGCAGAAATGCGGTTGTTAAGAGGTGAACGATGACCGGTCCAACGACGGCCCCCCCTGCTGTTCAGCCGCCTGCCCCCGTCGCCCCCGGCACACCCAACCTGAACGTTTTGAGTCCAGCGGTGGTGGTGACGCATCTCTGGCAGGAGTTCCATCGTCGCGCTGCCACAAACGTCTATACGGGACCGACTAACGACGACCGACGGGTCGTTGAAAACCCGGATGCGGCAGGCACGCTCCGCACCAAACAGCGCCTGCACCTGTGCTTTATGGAGAAGGCGGTGGCGACCATTGAGGCGAGCGTCGGCGGCAACGTTTACTACGCCAAGTGGCAGATTATTGACGCGAGCGGCAACGTCATCAAAGAACACCCGAATTTCTCGGAGGCGAACTACAACGCCAACGCCGCCACCGCGCGTTTGCAGAACGCGAGATACGGCTGGCTTTGGGACGGGCGCAACAACGCGGCGAACCCTGTGTTTTGGGCCGCTGGCACCTACCGCAGTCGCGTGACCGTCAAGAACAACGCGGGCGTTCAAGTGCAGCAGTCCGATGTGCCTATAGATTTGGAGGGCGACCCGTATCGCGTGTTCATCGTGGGAGTGCCCAAGACCGATGAGGAACTGAAAACGGAATTTAAGCGCACTGCCCTGAATAACCGGCTGTTGCATACGAACGGAGAACGCACTGCCCGCGACTGCTGGATCATCGTGTATCGGGGGCAGGAGGACGAGGGGCACATCGTCTTTCTGGGACAGGGAACGGAAGAAGCCACAAAAGCGGAAGGCAACCCGCGCTACGGCGCGATTGCCACACCACACGACTGCGAGTTCAAAGGGTGGGTGCGACGCGACCCGCATGGCCAAGAAACCAGAGCCGACCGCGTCCAGATAGAGGACGTGGGGCGTAATGACGGGGCTATCGTGCTGACAAACTCCGGTGGCCCTGCGCCAAACAACCCTTATAGCGCTCCAGCAAACCAGCCGCGAAAAGACGGCGTGCAAGCCCATGCGGGGAGCGCCACTTGGACAAGTGATGGTCTGTCCGTCGGGTGCACTACCGTCAGCACTATCACCGGCGCGACCGTTGCCCAGCCCGGGTCAGTGCGAGGTAATGTGCGCAGCATTAACTCCTCGTTCGGTAATTGGGGCGACGACGCGGCGGAGAACATTGCCGTCGCCGGTCCGCCGTTTCTGAACAAGCAAACCAAACGCGATCGCACGGCGGATGCCCTCATCGCTGACGACCACGCCGCGCCGGAACTCAACCCGCCCCAACATCCCCCTCCTGCGGCAGGTGCCACACCATCCGATGATGAGCCGCTACACATGCAGGGAACCGTGCAGCAGGCGGCCTTTGGCGGATTTAGGGGACACGAAATCCCCCGCACCGCCGCCGTCGCCGACGAGCCGGTGAACCAAATACGTATTCGGTTAAAACTGGGAGATTATGCCGACGATTCCATTTACCGTCTCTATCATCATGCCGTTGCGTTCGGACATACATGGGAGCAAATCGCCAACGGATTTCGCATCACCCTCTGGATTCCGCGCAAAGTCATTCGCGG
>JANWYM010000807.1 GCA_025055355.1 Abditibacteriales bacterium | reverse complement strand
GGGAGATAGCAAGGTTTTCGGATAGGCTCTAAGTTCCAATACCTGTCATGGCGAGCGGAGCGCCGCCATCCCCATACCTAATCATTGCGAGCGGAGCGAAGCAATCTCATCCCGAGGAGATTGCTTCGTCGCTGCGCTCCTCACAATGACATTGGAACTTCCTGAAGAGGGTTCCTGCCCCTTGCCCTACTTCCCTTTGCCCGTCAGCTTGACCAGCCGCCGCGCTCCCGCATAGTGCTTGGTGTAAATCGGCGCGTTCAGGTCGCTGATGACGACACCTTTGCCGAGACTGGAGGCGTGCAGAAATCGCCCTCGTCCGAGGTAGATGCCGACGTGCGAGATGCCCGGTTTGTAGGTGTCGCGGAAGAACACGAGGTCGCCGGGTTTGAGCGCGCTTTTGGCGATCGGCTCGCCACGCTTGAACAGTTCCGCCGCTGAGTGCGGCAGGTGCAATCCCAACTGCTGCGCGACACGCATGACTAAGCCAGAACAATCAATCCCGCGTGAGGTGGAACCGCCGAAGACATACGGCACACCCAGATACGAACGCGCGCCTTTGATGAGCGGATGCAATGTGCCGATGTCTTTATCCAGCGGCAGGCGAGCAAGTTCGTCTGCGAGTGCTTTCACGACCTCCAACGCCGTCGCGATGTCACTGTCCGCCTGCACCAACGCCGCCTTCGATGCCTGTAAATCTTTCTCCCATCGCTCGATGAGGGCTTGCGTTTCGGTGTCAACGTCTGCGGGCCTTTGCGCCGCCTCCAGATGCTTCCGCGCCCGTTCCACATCCTCTTTTGCCCGCTGCCACGCATCGGCGGCGTCGCTCACGTCTTCCCACCCGACCAATCCCGCGTCGAAAAGTTCCATCATCAGGTCATAGTCTTTTTGGCACTGCGCGGCGCGCTCCTCGGCGTCCTTCAACTCTTTCGCGGCTCGCTCCGTTTTTGTGGGCGAAACGGATTGTAGCGCCGACATCCTGTCGGCATCATGCGGGTCGCTTTCCTCTGCGACGCTCGCTCGCAGAAGGAAAATGCAGGTCAGTAATACGATGAAGGCACAACGAAACAGCATTGATTTCAATTCCACTCCTTACACCGGCATCAATCTACAACGTGCACAACGTCTCCCTCGCGCAGCGTTGCCGCACTCTCGACGATGACCTGCTCGCCTGCCGTCAGCCCTTCGACAACTTCGTAACGGCTACCGTCTGTCCAACCTAATATGACCTCGCGCACGCGGACGACTCCCCGCGATTCAACCACAAACACCGTCGTTGCTGAGCTGCTCCGATGGACGGCTTCGACAGGGACAGTCAGGACGTTATCCTTTTGTCCCAATGACAGCACACATGTCACCGTTCCCCCCCACGGCACGGGCACGTCCGTTGAGGGGATGAGGATTTCGGCAACGGGAATGCCTCCCACGGGAGGGTCAGACAGCGCCACCTGCTCCACTGTTCCGATGATTTCTTTTTCCATACCGTCGGTCAGCGGAACAATGACGGGCACCGTCACCTTCGGCGTGACGAACGCCATCGCCGCCGGCGGCAGGAACAGACGCACGCGCATCGCCGCTAACGTCGAGACGAACACGAGCGGCGTGCCAGCGGTCACCACATCGCCCGGTTTGACCGTCACCTGCGTTACCATCCCGTCGCACGGAGCGCGCACATCCGCCGCGCCGACGAGCGTGGCTTTGTTGGTGAACAACTCAGCAGCGTCCGTCACCTGCCGCACTGCCTGCTGCCACTGCTGCTCCAGCTCATCAACGCGATGCTGCGCCGCCTCCTGCGCTGCGCGCAATTCCTGGGCGCGGGCGGCAGCGGCGGTGGCGCGC
>JANWYM010000806.1 GCA_025055355.1 Abditibacteriales bacterium | reverse complement strand
GAACGACGGCAGGGCGCGCCGCGCGTTACGCACGTCGTGCGTGAAACTGTGCGTCAACTGCCGCGCTTGCATCAACTGCCCCAGCGGCGCGCGCTGCACCTCGACGGTCTTGTAAAGCACGACGTAAAGTTGCAGCGCGAGCGTGGCGATGACCGCGAAAACCGCGCAGGCAACGAGCGTTTCGAGCAGAGTGAGACCGCATGCATGGTGCCTCATCGGAACTCACCTGCCAGCGTGACCAGTCGCGCCTGATGGGGTGGAGCGTTGGGGTTCTGCCAGCGCACGGTGACGGTGATTTTCTTCAGGCGGAGGGGAGGGAGTTCCTCAATCGTTAGCGTCGCCTGACCGTTGGGCAGCTGGCGCAAGCCGACGGGATGCAGCGGCTGCTCCTTGACGTTTTTGAGCGCGGCGAACGGCTGGGCGCGGAGGCGTTCCATCTCCGCGTCGGCGAGGTGACTGGCGAGCGTGAGTTCTTTGGCGTAGCGCACAGCGCGCAGGGAACTGGCCAGCGCAGTGATGGCGAGCGTCATCGTCGTTGCGAGGAGCAACAGCGCGACGGTCGCGGAAACGAGCGACAGACCACGCAACCGCCACGACGCCCAGTTCGCCAAGTTTCTACGGCCAGTCACGGTATTTCACCTTCCCTTCGGGGTTGTCCAGCAGATGGGCGAGGAGGCGGGGCTTTTCGACGGGCGTGTGCAGGAGCGAGGTGCGACGATACCGCCAGACGTCCCATAGGGGGAACACGGACGCCAGAAAGATCAGCCCCAGCACGGGTGAGAACAGGAGCAACCCGGCGAGAAAGCCGATGGACGCCCACGCGGGCGGGTCGAGAAGAAATTGCTCGATGCGGTCTTTCATATCATACTCCCACCCTTTCCAACTCCTCCACGGTGGTGATACCCGCTTTGACCTTCGCCCAACCGTCGTCCAACAGCGTGGGAGCGCGACGGTCGGCGACGGTTTGCTCGAAGGCGGGGACGGAGGCTTTGCGCAGCATCAACTCGCGCAGGGCGTCGTCCACCATCAGAATTTGGAAGATGCCCGTGCGTCCGCGATAACCAGTGCCGTTGCAGTGTTCGCAGCCCGCACCGCGCTGGAAGGAAACTGCCTCGCGGGGCGCGTTGAGGCGGTGGAGAACATCAGGGTCGGGTTGATCACTCGTGCGACATTCGGGACAGATGACGCGCACGAGTCGCTGCGCCACAACGGCGGTGACGGACGAGGCGACGAGGAACGGTTCAATGCCCATCTCAATCAGCCGCACGAACACAGCGGGTGCGCTGCGGGCGTGGACGGTGCTGAGGATGAGGTGTCCCGTCAGTCCGGCGCGGACGGCGATTTCTGCCGTCTCCGCGTCGCGGATTTCGCCAATCATAATGACTTCGGGGTCTTGGCGCAGCACGGTGCGCAGCCCCGCCGCGAACGTCAGCCCGCTCGCGGGGTTGATTTGCGTCTGGTTGATGACTTGCAGGTCATACTCAATTGGGTCTTCGACGGTGGCGATGCTGAGGAGACCCTGCTGCGTGTGGTGCAGATGTTTCAGCGCGGCATACATCGTGGTCGTCTTGCCGCTGTTGGCAGGACCAGTGAACAGAATCGTCCCCTGCGGGCGCGCGAGCAGTCGCTCAAACTGCTGCTGCATGTCGGGCAACATACCCAACTCGTTCAGGGCGCGTGGGCCGTGCGCGGGATCGAACAGGCGAATCGTCACCCGCTCGCCGTGCAGCGTTGGCAGGAGCGTGACGCGCAAGTCCACACTGCGGTCGTCCATCTGCGCGACGAGCCGCCCCTCCTGTGGCGCGTCCTGCCGGTAGACGGTCAGTTTAGCGACGACCTTCAGCCGCGTCAACAGGCGGGGCGTAA
>JANWYM010000805.1 GCA_025055355.1 Abditibacteriales bacterium | reverse complement strand
ACGCCGAACTGGCGGTGGATATCCTGTGCGACATGGTGCGCCATCCCGCCCTGCGCCCCGAGGACGTGGAGCTGGAGCGCAGCGTCATCCTCGAAGAAATCAAGGGCTGGGAGGACACGCCTGAAGAGATGGTGGTGGATCTATTTGCCGAAACCATCTGGAAGGACTCCCCCTTCGGCAAAAACCTGTTAGGGACAGTGGAAACCGTCAGCAGTTTCACCCCAGAGCGCATCCGCGAGTTCATCCGCCAGCGCTACACACCCGACAACATCATTGTGGCAGCCTTCGGCAACATCAAGCACGAGCAGGTGGTAGAGTGGGTCATGCAGCGGCTGGGCGACATGACAGGGCGCGCCGACAAACAGGTGAACGGCGTGCCCCGCGTGCAAGCCGACATGAAACTTGTCCCCAAGAAAACCGAGCAGGTTTACTTCTGTATCGGCACGCGCGGTTACAGTCAGGACGAAGCGAACAAGTATCCCGCCGCGCTGCTGGACACGATTCTGGGCGGCGGCTGTGCCTCGCGGCTGTTTCAGGAGGTGCGCGAAAAACGCGGCTTGGTCTATGGCATCGGCACCTGTTCCGTCTGCTACAAACCCGCCGGTTACTTCGCCGTCTCCGGCAGCGCGAGCGTGAAGAACGCCGAGAAGGTCGCCCGCCTCATCGCCAAAGAGTTCTGCAACGTCAAGAGAAACGGTGTCACCGAAGAGGAACTGGCGCGCGCCAAAGCGCAATACAAAGGCAGCCTGCTGATGGGGATGGAAAACAGCAGCGCCCGCCTGTGGCGTCTCGCCCGCAACGAGATGTATTTTGGGAGGTTCATCCCCATTCGCGACGTCCTCCGCGATGTGGAAAGGGTCAAGCGGGAGGACATCATACGCGTCGCCAACGAGATGTTCGACGACCAATTCATCAACGTCGCTGCCGTCGGACCGTTTGAGGAGAAAAAGGTAGATTTGACGGTCAGCGTAGCCTAACGCTTGGGACGATTTCATCCGTGGGGCGCAGAGGGCAACCTTCGAGCAACTCCCAGGGAGGGCGGTTGTGGCTTTAGCGGACGGCGGCTAACGCGCGGATGAGTTGCCGGATGAACTCGCGCCAGCCGCTCGGCGGAGATGGCGCGGGGGGCGGCGCGACGCCCAGCCGCTCCAGTTCGGCGCGGATGTCTCTCTCCAGCGATTGCCGCAGGGCCAAGGGGCGCAGGTCGCGGGGTAGCACGAAGAGGGCGCGGGTCAGCGCGCGCCGCGCGTCGTCGCGCCGCTTCAGAGCGCGGTAGACCACGCCCAGATGGTAGAGGACTTCCGGGTCGCGGGACGCAAGTAAATCACTCGCCTCCTGAATCGTCGTCAGCGCCACGTCCAGTTTGCCTTGCTTGTAATAAGCCCACCCCAAACTGTCCGTCACCATGCCCCGACGCTGACGGTCGTGAGCGGGGATCATCGCCAGCGATTGCTGCGTCAAGCGCACCGCCTCGTCCAACTTGATACCGCGTTCGGCGTAGAAGTATCCCAGCGCGTTGTAGACTTCGGGCTCGTGGGGATAGCGCCGCACCAAGTCGGTGTAAATCGCCTCGGCGCGGCGCACATCACCGCTGCGGTGGCAAGCGTCTGCAAACAGAAACGCTTCGCCCATGGACAACCGGGCGAGACCGATTTGCTCCCACAGCGCCGCTGCCTCACGCCATTGCCCCAACACGTAAGCCAGTTGTGGCGAGGCGAAGCGGTTTTGCACGCGGCGGAGCGCTTCGGGATGCTGGGGTTTGACCTTGAGGACTTGCCGCAACTCTTTCACCATCGTTGGCACGTCGCCGCGTCGCTGCGCGACAACCGCTGCGTCCATGCGTTGCGCGACGAATCTCTCTTGGCCG
>JANWYM010000804.1 GCA_025055355.1 Abditibacteriales bacterium | reverse complement strand
TCATCAGCACGTAGGTCGTCGGCACGCCCAAAAAGGTGTTGATGCGGTGTCGCTCAATCAGGCGCAGAATGTCAGCGGGGTTGGTGCGCGATGTCACGACAGCGGTGCTGGCGTGACGGATGACCGTGGGCAGGATCGTGTTCAGCCCTGTGACGTGGAACAGCGGCACGACCAGCGTGTGAACGTCGCCGGGGCGGAAGCCCAAACCATACTCGGCGGAGTAGGAGTTGAACACGATGTTGCCGTGTGTAATCATCGCGCCCTTGGGTCTGCCCGTCGTGCCGGAGGTGTAAATGATAGCGGCGACGTCGGCGGGGGTGGGTTCGGGGAAAGCGCACGCGGAGACCCCTGCGCTGGTCATCTCATCGAACGAGAGCGCGTTGTCTGCGTGGAAGTCCACCGCAACGACGTGCTGCACGTTGGGCAGTTGCGGCAGCACGGCGCGCGCGAGGTCCCCCACGCTTTGGTGAACGATGACGACGCGCGCTTCAGCGTCGTGCAGGATGAACTGCACTTCATCCGGTTTGAGCCGCACGTTGACCGGCAGCGCCACCGCGCCCGTGCGCAGGATGCCCAGATAGCAGACGACGAACTGCACGCAGTTAGGCAGGAGCAACGCCACTTTCTCTCCCCCACTTACGCCGCAGCGCGCCACAAGTTGCGCTGCGAAACGCTCGACCATGACTCCCAGTTCGCCGTAAGAATAAGGTCGGTCTTCGAAGATGATGGCAACGCTGTCAGGATGTTCGCGGACGGCGCGCTGCCAGAGACTCATGAGCGTGTCCATAAGATTCCTCCGAGAATGCTGCGGCGGGTTTCGGGTTTCGGGTAACGCGAAACGCCGACACCGCGCAGCGGCAATGCAAGAAAAAAGCGCCATCTCGGCTGCTAAGTAAGACACCGCAACGACGCCTGGCGATTCACCTTTCATCGTTCGTCTTGCGTCTCGTGCCGCTGCCGAAGGTGTAAGCGGTTTTGGAGGCGGTGGCGGAGGCACCTGCCTTGATCGCGCCGTGCACGTTCAGCCGTTGTATAGGATGGGCTGACAAGTTTTTTTTTCAAATGAAGAGGATAATCTCACTCCACATTGAACAACATGAGCAGAGGAGCAGCAACCATGGCAGACCCCATCGTGGAGGAAATTCGGGCGCGTGTGGATCTGGTGGAGGTGGTGTCCGATTACGTCGCGCTCACGCAGGCGGGGAGCCGGTGGAAGGGGTTGTGTCCGTTTCATCAGGAGAAGACGCCGTCGTTTACTGTCAATCCACAGATGGGTATTTTCAAGTGCTTCGGCTGTGGGGCGAGCGGCGATGCGTTCAAGTTCCTGATGCAGATGGAAAGCCTGACCTTCCCTGAAGCTTTGAAGCGGCTGGCGGAGCGGGCGGGGGTGACGCTGCCGCCGTCGCGCCTTTCCTCGCAGCGCTCTTCGGAGAAGGCGAGGCTTTTGGAGATTAACCGTCTGGCGGCGCAGTTCTTTCGGGAGCAACTCCTGAAAAGTCCGCAGGCGCAACTCGCGAGAGACTACCTGCAGGGGCGTGGCATCGGCGATGCCGTTGTGCAGAAGTTCGGCTTGGGCTACGCCCCCGACGCGTGGGACAGTCTGCTGATGTATCTGCGGCGCCACCACGTGCCACCCGCCGAAGCCGCCGCCGTCGGGTTGGTCGTTCAGCGCAGCGACAAAAGCGGCTACTATGACCGATTTCGCCATCGGCTGATGGTGCCCATCTGCGATGTGCAGGGACAGGTCATCGCCTTCGGCGGACGCACGCTGGGTCATGACGACGCGAAATACATCAACTCCCCTGAAAGCCTGCTGTTCAACAAAAGCCGCGTGCTGTTTGGGTTGCACCTTGCCCGGCAGCATATC
>JANWYM010000803.1 GCA_025055355.1 Abditibacteriales bacterium | reverse complement strand
AGGATTGCTGCCTATTATAGCAGATTTCGGTATGAAAAAATCCATCTTGTTAAAATTTATTCTTGGCAACGCGGTAAGGCGTGGCTGGCGGGCTGTCCAACGCTGTTTTCAAGGGGGAGGGCTTGTGATATAATCAACCCTGCTCCGGCGGTCGGGGTGGGCGTCTCTGCCAATCCATTTCGCGGAACGGAGCCAGTTCATCATGGAAAACCTGAAGCGTTTAACTCAATACCTCCTGCCCTACAAAAAGCAGATTTTGCTGGCGCTTGGGTTCATGTTCCTCAACGGTGCGCTTTCGGGGGCGTTGATGTGGATGCTGCAATACCTGCTGCGCCCCATCGTGCGTCAAGCGGACATGATGCAGGTCAGCAAAGTCACCGCCCTGCTGCTGGCGCTGGTGGTGGCGCGGGGGGCGACGGACTTCGCGCAGAACTACCTCGCGCAGACGGTCGGGCAGGGTGTGCTTGCCACCCTGCGGCAGCAACTGTTCGCGCACCTGCAAACGCTATCGGTTGGCTACTTTGAAAACCAGCGCACGGGACAAATCATGTCGCGCCTGACCAACGACATCGCCGCCCTGCAGAGCATCCTGACCCTGGCGGTCGTGAGCGCGTTGACCGCGCCGATACGTTTCGTCGTCGCGTTCGTGGTGATGGTGTTCATCAGTTGGAAACTGACGCTGCTCGCGCTGGTCGGTGTGCCGCTCATTGCGGCGGTGATTGCCCGCGCCAGTCGGCGTATGAAGCGCGTCGCCCTCGACCTGCAAACGCAACTCGCGGAGCTGTCCGCCCTCATGCAGGAGAAACTGTCCGCGATTCGCATCGTGCAGATTTTTACGATGGAGCGGGAGGAGATTGCCGAGTTCGGTCAAATCAACGATCGCGTCTATCGCCACAGTTTGCGCAGCGCGCGTGTGCAGAACCTGTTGACGCCGGGCGTGGAAGTCATCGGCATGGGTAGTTTTCTGTTAGGTTTATGGTTCGGGGCGTGGGAGGTGACGCGCGGTGCGCTCGACCCGGAAAAACTCATCGTCTTCCTGTTTGCTATCATACAGGCAGGCGGACACTTCAAAGCCATCAGCAACCTGAAGATGAACTTTCATCAAGCCGACACCGCCGCCGGTCGCGTCTTTGAAGTGCTGGACACGCCCCCAGCGATTCAGGACGCGCCCGACGCCCACCCCCTGCCGCCCGTGCGGGGGCATATCGTTTTTGACGACGTCAGCTTTGCCTACAACGGCAGTGGGGCGGTGCTACAAAACGTGCGCTTTGAGGTTCAGCCGGGCGAAGTTATCGCTCTCGCCGGACCAAGTGGGGCAGGCAAGACAACTATTGCGAACCTGATTCCGCGCTTATATGACCCCAGCAGCGGCGTGATTCGCGTGGACGGCTACGACATCCGCAAGGTGACGCTGCGTTCGCTGCGGCAGCAGATCGGCATCGTGCCCCAGGACACCGTGCTGTTTGCCGGCACGATTCGGGACAACATCGCCTATGGCAAGCCGCATGCGACGGACGAAGAGGTCATCGCTGCTGCCCGCCGCGCCCACGCAGACGAGTTCATCCGCGCCCTGCCCGACGGCTACCGCACAATGGTTGGCGAGCGCGGGGTGAAACTCTCCGGCGGGCAGCGGCAGCGTATCGCCATCGCCCGCGCCCTGCTGCGCGACCCGCGCATTCTGATTCTGGATGAAGCCACCTCCAACCTTGACGCCGAGTCCGAGCGGCTGGTGCAGGACGCGCTGGAAACGTTGATGGCAAACCGCACGACCATTATTATCGCCCACCGCCTGTCCACCATCCAAAAAGCCGACCGCATCCTCGTCATAGACGGCGGGCGCATTGTCGAGCAGGGGACGCATGAGCAACTG
>JANWYM010000802.1 GCA_025055355.1 Abditibacteriales bacterium | reverse complement strand
GCAATCGCCGTGGTGGTTGGGGCGACTGGGAGCCCACCTTGCCCGCCGCCGCCACCTGCCTTTGGTGTTGACCTATCACACGTTGGTCACGGAATATCTGCATTACATTCCTCTGCCCCGCCGGGTCGTCAAACCCGTGCTGCTCGCCTTGCTCCGGCAGTATTGCAACACCAGCGACCTCGTGATTGTCCCCACAGCCAGTATCGGCGACGTGCTGCGCGAGCAAGGCGTCACCACGCGCATCGTGCCGCTACCGACCGGCGTCGACGTGGCGCACCTCGCGCAGGGCAACCGCCAGATGATACGCGAGAAATACCAACTGTCGCCCGATACGCAGGCGCTCATCTACGTGGGTCGGATGGCGTTTGAGAAGAGCGTGGACTTCCTGCTCTACGCCGTCGCCAAGCCCTTGCGCGAGCGGAAGAACGTGGTGTTGTTCTTGGTGGGCAGCGGTCCGTATGCGGAGAACATCAAAGCCATCGCGCAGCAGTTGGGCGTGGCGCACAAGGTCATCTTCGTCGGCAGCGTTCCCCATGACGACGTGCGACATTATCTCGCCGCCTCCGACATTTTCGTGTTCGCCTCGCGCACGGAGACGCAGGGCATCGTCATTGCCGAGGCGATGGCAGCGGGACTGCCGTGTGTCGCCGTGGACGCCTACGGCGTGTCGGCCGTTCTCTCCCACGGCGTGGATGGCTTCCTGACCGCCCCCGACGTCCATGCCTTCACCCTTTCCCTCGAGACGCTGCTCGACTCTCCGACCCTGCGACAGCAGTTCGCCGACAACGCCCGCAGAAACGCCTACAAATTCTCCGCCGAAGCCGCCGCCCGACGGCTGGTGTCGCTGTATGAAGAGGTCATTGAAAGCCGCAAAGCCCGCCTCGCCTCCCGACACGAACCGACTTGAACACTCCGCAACGCGGTGGGGTCGAAGTGCAGCGCAGCCTTTAGAGAGGCGTCAAAAACGTCTGTCATGGCGAGCGGAGCGAAGCCGTCGCCGGCGGGGGAGACGGAGGCAGTGGCGGGGATTGCCGTAGATGTCCGTCGCTATAGGGACAAGTCTAAACCCACCAGATAAGGCTGCAAGAACTCACGCCACGCCTCGTGCCGCGCTGCCGCCACGAAGCGAGAGAACGAGATGTAGGGCACGTAGCGCGGCTTCTTGGGCTGGCGCCGCAGTTTCATGCCCGCCTCCTGCGGCGTGCGGTTGCCCTTTTTGTTATTGCAGGGAAGGCAGCAGCAGACGAGGTTGTGCCAGTCGGTCGGACCGCCGCGCTGTTTGGGGATAACGTGGTCGAGCGTGAGGTTCGACCCGCGAAAGCCGCAGTATTGGCAGGTGTGGTCGTCCCGCGCCAAGATGCTCTTGCGCGATAGTTTCAACTGCGGCACCGGGCGCTTGACAAAATAAGACAGCCGCACCACACTGGGCACCTCGAAGGACTGAGTCACGCTGTGAAACGTCACCGAGTCGGTCTTCACCACCTCCGCCTTGCCCAGCCAGAGCAAAACCATCGCCCGCCGCACGTTGCAGATGTTGAGCGGCTCGTAGTTCTGATTGAGCACCAACACTGACCCCGATGGAGATTCCATGGCTGACTCACTCGCAGACCTCACTCGGTTGACTCGATGCCCCACTCCGCCCGCATCGCGCGGTTGATCTGTTTGGCTCGGAGCGGGGCTTCAATCACACTATATCCCCACAACCCTACCGGCAGCAGGCAATTCAGGAACATCCCCAGCAGTTGCAGGACGCTCCAGCCTTGCATGTAGTCCACCAGCGCGTCCAGTTTGCGGCTCAACGTCGCCTGCGCGGACACGGGACCCAACGCGCCGTGGAACACCCCCACGAAAATCGTCAGCGATACCAGAAATAA
>JANWYM010000801.1 GCA_025055355.1 Abditibacteriales bacterium | reverse complement strand
CATGACATTCACAACATGTCTGCTTGTCACCGCGATAAGCCTTTTCGCATTCGCAGGGATCAGTTTTGCTCAGCAGGATGGCGATCCCTGCACTATTCCGGGCGGGGTTCAGATTTTTGACTTCACCCATGAAAATTGTCGGGACTGTCAAGGCAATATAACGCTTCCCGAGCATAATCACCAGTGGGTCAGCCAGTTTACCCGGTTATGTAGGGAGGGAAGATGTGATACGGATTTCACCTATGCCAACACGTCATTCATAGGTGCTACCATCCGTAGACATGAGAAGAAATGCGAATTGCTCAAGTTCGAATGGGCAGATACGCAGGGAACATGGAGGAATTGTGGCACTCAATTCAATATTGTGTGGTGCTGCACAGGGACTGTAACAACCGCGCTGAGAGGCAAGATAGACGTTATAACAAGATAGACGTTATAAAGAGTTGCAATCAACTTTGCCCGCAGCCTTGATGAGAAAGGAGGTATCGGGATGAAACATTGTCGAGTGCATCAGTTAGTTGTTTTATTGGGGGTGACGGGTAGCGTTTATTTTTTGTATCGGACGGCTCCCGCCGGCACCCCTCTCGAGAAGCAGAAAGGCAGGGTAGACCCCAATCGCCCCTACACCTTCACCGCTGTCAACCGCCCCTTTTCTGAGGTGCTGCGCACGTTAATCAGCAGGTATCACCTGCCGATTGTGGCTGAGGTGCCTGACGAAGACCCGCGAGTGAGCGTCCGAGTGGAGAACAGCCCTCTGTCTGCGTTGCTGGATAAGATTGCAGACCAAGCCAAGATGAAATGGAGGTTGGTGGACGGTTACATCGTCTTCCTCTGGAAGGTTACCCCTTTACGCTCTCTGGGCGGCACACATATACGCTCGGTCAAGGTAGAGGAGTTACTTGACTTCTGGGACTCCCTTGCCCCTGCCCAGCGGAGTCAATTAAATAAAGGGCTGCTGCTTTACAGGGATCTCACGGGGGAGCAGCAGAAGAAATTAGAGAGATTCCTGCAACGGGAGTTTCCTACGGGGTTCGGACGCGACGTCGGCAAAGACACCTTGACAGCGGTGCGAATTGCTTTTTTCCCCAGCATGACGATTACATCTCAGGGCACCGAAATAGGTGGCTTTGCGGTCCGCACCCTCAGCAGTTCGCAAAGGTCTCTCTTACTCAACCCGCAGACGGGGGAAGTTACCATTTTACCTCCCGATCAGGTCTGGTTCACATTGAAAGGGGGATAGCGATCATGAGGGTGTCACCTTTTTGCTCTGACGGACAATGCGCCTCTGGATGGCTGGTAGCGAATGTCTGCGCTCTGGTAGCATTAGGCTTGGTTGTGAGCGCCGCAGCGCAGAAGATAACCCTGGAGGTGCGCTCCGACAGAGGCATCGTCCCTCTCGGAGCGGTGGTCAAACAGGTGCAAGCGAGCGGGCGAGAGTTATACGTCGACCGCCGTCTGGCAAACATTCCACTCGTTATTCCCACCGGCGCCCATGACGGTGAGGCTCTGCTGCGCGCCATCACATTAGCCACGCGGCTGGAGGTGCGGCCGGTCGGGCGCGTGAGTCATATCGGACCTCTGCGTGGCGAGCAACTGAACCCTGAAGAGGTGGGGGAACTGGACCGTATATTAGCCCACACTTTCCACGACCTCCTCACGGCAGAGGCGGAGCGCTTGCAGCAAGAAGGGATTCCCTTCGAGGTGAGCGATTTTGTGAGCCGCAAGCGGCTGGTCTTCAACCAACTGACTGCTCGCCAAAGAGCGTTTATACAGCAGATGTTTCTCCGTCAAAAGGCGTGGGAAGATTACCTCTCATCGCGCGCGTCGGGGCGCTTAGGGACTGGCTTCTCGTTCAAGCAGCACTATGAACCCCAACCCAAC
>JANWYM010000800.1 GCA_025055355.1 Abditibacteriales bacterium | reverse complement strand
AGCACGTTGTCCTGCTGTGACCGAGTGGTTTATACCACATTGGCGCTGTGATGAGAGTGACGCGTCAATAAAAGAAATTTTCAAAAAAGCCTTGACAGGATGGGAAAACGATGGTATATTTGCTATCACTGACTTCACTGAAAAGGAGCGGTTTGTATGGAAAAATACCTCCGAGAGTTCGGCGAACGTTTGGCGATGCGACAACCGATGGGGCGCGATGTGTGCCAGCAGATTGATCAATGGCTGCGTGAACTGCCCGCCGATGGCGTCCTGACCCTCAATTTTGACGGGCTGATGATGATGGATTACTCTTTTGCCGACGAAGCCATCGGCACGATTTACACCCGACTGTCAGCCGGCGAGTATCCCGACCGTTACTTGGTTCTCAAAGGCGGTCATCCTGATTTACTGGAAAACGTGGAGGTCTCGCTCAAGCAGCGGGGCGTAGCCGCCCTGGTAGTGCCTTCGGCGACGACCGTGAAAAACCTCAAGTCGCCCGTGGGTCCACGCTGGCGCTGCATTGGCGAACTGCCCAAGCATCTGCTTGAAACGCTGGACGTGGTGATGAAAAACAGGAAAGTCACCGTACGCGATGTGGCAGAGGTGCTGGGTATCACCTCCCTGACGGCGTTAAACAACCGCATGTATAAACTCTACCAGTTGCGTCTCATCAAGCGGCAGGAAAGCATCGTCCCCGAGGGCGGACGCCAATACCTTTACCTCGCTGTGGTGTGATGGACTCAAAGGGTTCAACGCGGGGCGTTGGATCCTTTTTTGGAGCCTGTCTGACAATGATTTCACTGAAATGAGTGTAACTGCCGACACCCTGGCGAATTCCGTCGCGCCGCGACGGGCTACATTCAATTAAGGATGTGAAACTGATGCAGCAAAAAGACAGCGGTCAAGCAGCACTGATTTATGGTATGATAGGCGTGTGCGTGGTCAGCGCGGTCTTCGGCTATTGGCGGGCGGTTCAAACCCGCCCCGAGCGGATCAGGGAATGGGTCGCCTTGCACCTGAACCTGGAGGTTGAACCACGCCCACAGCCTGCTTTTTTCCAACTGCTCAAAGGGTATCAACGCGACGAGAGGCACACGCGCCCGCCCGGCGTCGAGAAGCGGGACCCCCTCTTGCCCTCGATAGCGTCATGGGGTCCGTCGCGCCGCAATGGAAATCCATGAGGGCGTCGCGGGCAACTCCTCCAAGCGATGCGGCAGTCAGCCCATCCTTAAGCCGACGCGAGGAGGCAACTGAGTCGCTTGTTCACTCAATCCGACTTCATCACCCTGACCAATCTCACAATCTTCTGCAACTCCGTCTCGCTCCGTCTCTATATTCACAAAAAGTTACACAGTTGCTGACACCTTCTTTCCCCTCCTTCAAGGGGAAGGGGAAAGGTAATGATAGCAACCGCGTAACTCCTGTAGTCCTCATGCTGCTGAAGCGAGTAAGGCAGAGCCTCAATGTCCCGTGAGGCTTCGGCGCGCAACTGCGGGAGCAGATACATGTCCTCTGTCAGGTCTTTGTCGAAGTCGAGCGAAACACGGCGAGGTCAACGTCGCTTTCGCGGTGGGCGGTGTCGTGTGCGTAAGAGCCGAAGAGGATGACCTTGTCAACGGGGCTCCGTCTGAGGCATTACAATGCTACTGCGCTGCGTCTGCTGTCACACCACCAGCGAACAGCGTCGCCAGCGGCAGCGTGAAGCCGGGCAGCACAGGATCCCCAGTCAGCACATCACCGACGCGCAAAACGGCAATCGGAGCATCCGGGCGAATGACGTGCACCGTGCGCGTCTGGGGATTCATGACCCACACGACTTGCGTGCCAGCGGCAAGATACTCATCCACTTTCTCCTGCACTTCAGACCAGGTTTCCTCGGGGGA
>JANWYM010000007.1 GCA_025055355.1 Abditibacteriales bacterium | reverse complement strand
TGCGCCCCAGCCGGTCAGCAACAGGACGGGTGTGTGCGACGATACCTCTTTGACCATCCGCGCCACTTCGCGCCCGTCCACGTAGGGCATTCCCAAATCCGTCATCACCACGTCGAAAGGCTCGCCGCGGTCCTGCGCAGCGCGAAACGCCCTGATGCCCGCCTGCCCGCCGTCGGCGACTTCAACCGCATGACCATCTCCTTCCAGCATCCTCTTGAGGACCTCCCGCAGTAAGGGCTCGTCGTCCACGCACAGGATGCGCAATGGCGGGAGCGGTGGGACGTGGTCATGGGTTGGAAAGACATCCGTTTCCACTCCATCGCGCGGCGGAAAAACCAGTCGCACTGTCGTCCCCTTGCCCAACGCGCTCTCGACTTCCACCCTGCCCCCGTGCCGCTGCATAATGCCGAACACTATCGCTAACCCCAGCCCCGTCCCGCGCTCGCCTTTGGTGGAAAAAAATGGCTCAAGACAACGCCGACGTGTATCCTCGTCCATACCAACCCCCGTGTCGCTGACCTCCAAAACGACCTGAGAGGAGGTTGGGAAATTGGGAAAGGGGGAAATTGAGTCGGTTTTTGACCTTCCGATGTCCCAATTTCCCCATTTCCCAATTTCCTCCACCCGCGTCCGTAGCACGATCTCGCCTCCGTTTGGCATGGCGTCCACGGCGTTGAAGATGAGGTTGGTCAGGGCCTCGCGGATTTCGTTTTCAATGCCCAGCACCGGCGGCGCGGTTTCATCGCACTCGATGTGCACGTCAATCACGACCCCGCGCTGCTGTGGTATGTCCTTCCAGCGCGGGCGCGTCAGTTCGGCCACCTGCCGCACGATGTAAGACAGGTCGACGGGGAACAGGGCTTCCTGTTGGGTGCGCTGACGGTAGAACTCGCGCAGACGTGCGACGGTGTTCGCAATGTCCATGGCAGCCACTCTGATAGTTTCCAAATATCGGCGGGCGTCCCCGCTGAGTCCCCTGTTCTCCATGAGGAGAAGTTCGGTGTAGCCGATGATAGGCGAAAGGGCATTGTTAATGTCATGGGCAATCCCCGACGCCATTTCGCCCACCGCCCGCAAGCGCTCCTGTTGCATGATGGCTTGCTGGGTCTGTCGCAAGTCATCGTAGGCGCGCTGCAAATCGGTACGCAATTGCGCCTGACGCGCGGCGAGGGCGACGTGCTCACCCAGCGCAGACAGGAACTCACGCTCCGCGCCACTGAAGCCGTCCACGGCGCGCCGCATAACACCGAGGACGCCCACCAACTGACCCTCCGCCATCAGCGGCACGCCGACCACTGAGCGCAGCCCGGCGTGCGCGTAGCACCGCAGCGGCATCACATCCGTCTTGGTCAAGTCGGGTAAGTAGACCATCTCGCCCCGCACACAAGGGGCGAGAGGCGTCTCATCCAGCGCGAAGACCGTGCCCTCTGGCACCTTCAAGGTGGCGGCGAGCCTCTGACTCTTAGGTCCGCGCGCGACGATCCTGAACGTCTGCGATGCGGCGTTAAACAGCATCACACCGCCGAAGTCTATCGGCAAGTGGTCTTCGAGCCGCGTCAATACAATGCGAAAAATGCTCTCCAGGTCATGGCGTTCAACGATGGCGCGAGTGATTTGGTTGAGCAAACTGATGCGCATAAACTGCTGATGGAGCGCGTCCTCTGCCGCTTTGCGTTCGGTGATGTCTTGCGCCGCGCCGTAAAGGCGCACCACGCGCCCTGACGTCTCGTCCCAAACCGGGCGGACGTAATAATGCAACCAGCGCGTTTCGCCGTCTCGCGTCAGCACACGCAATTCGCCCGTTTGCGATTGTCCAGCCATAAGTCGCTGGGTCAGGGGGACAATAAGCGGCAGGTCATCGGGATGAATGACGTCCAGCCAACTATCCAGTCGAGCAATTTCCTCTGGTGTGTAGCCCAAAGCGCGGATGAGGGCGTCGGTCGTCCACTCCGTCACGAGGCTGCCGTCTTCCTCGACGCGAAACCCGTAAGCGTAGTCCGAGACGACCTCCGCAATGGCGCGGTAGCGCTCTTCGGACGCTTTCAACTGCTGCAGGGCGTTTTCGTAATCGCGACGCAGTTGGGTCTTTTTGAGGGATTCCTCCACCGCCACCGGCAGGCGCGACAAGTGCTGCTTGAGCACGTAGTCGTCCAACTCCGACTTCATCGCCGTCACGGCGACCTCCTCACTGCCCGTCGCAGTAAACATAACGACGGGACAGAAGGGGAACTTCACCTTGACAGCGCGCAGCACGGTCAGCCCGTCCGTCCAGGAGAGATGGTAATCCGTGATGACGACGTCGAACCCCCCAGTGGCCAACGCGTGCGTCAACTGCTCCGCGTTCGTCACCTGTTCCACGCTCACCTCCGGGAACGCCTGTCGCAGTTCGCGCAACACTAAAACGCGGTCGGCAGGATTGTCGTCAACCAAAAGAATGTGCAGCGGTTGGCTCATGGCATTTCTTCCCTGATGGCATCGAGTTTTTTAGCATGGATCGGTGACTTCAATTCTATCCGAAAACGTCCGCCCTGTCTACCCTACGTCGGATGGACCCTGCGCTCTCTGCGAACTCTGCGGTGCAATCGTTCGCCTCTGCCGCCTTTCGTCCTTCTTGACTGGCAACGAACGAACCGCTACAATAAGGCGGTCATGGAACTCAACCCGATTGACTTCTCTCTGGAGTTCATCGCCCGCCTGCGGCGCAGTCGAGACGTGGTGGTGAAGCCGTCGACGCGACAGGCGTTGGCGATTCCGCAACTGCTCATCGCGCGGCGGCTGCGCACGGGACGCGCGCCGACGGCGCGGGACCTGATTGAGGCGGCGGTCTGCACATCGCTGCCGGAAAATCAGGAGGTCGCTGAACGCATCGCCGAGCAAATCGTTTTCCTGTTGCCTGTCGAGGATGAACCGAGCCACGAGCATGAACGAGCGGACCTTGCTGCCGAAATCGCCGAAGAGTTAGACGCCATTCGCGGCATCCTCGCCGAACTCGACTTGGCGCGCACGCTGGGCGGTGCGGATGTGCAGAAGGTCAAAGACTTCGCCCTCTCGGCGCATCACGACGGCTGGACGCTGCGCGCCATTGACATCCTCGGCGGCGACCGCGCCGTTTTGCAGCGGCTCATCGCCACCCGCGAAGAGTTGGAAAACGCCGCCCGCGAAGAGTTGCGCGGGCGCATCGGCAGTTTAACGCCCCAAGAGTTGGACATCGCCGCCTCGCTCGGACTCAGCGACGACATCGCTCAGCGCTCCCCCCGCCGCTGGGAGTCCGCAGCCGCGCAGGTCTTCGGTGGGCAGAAACCCCCCGAAGAAGCCTTGCAGAGCCTCCTCAGCGAGAAGCAGTTTCCCAATTTCCCAATTTCCCAACCTCCCAACTTAGCCGACGCTGCCAAGTTCCTTCAATTCCTTCGCGAGGGGCGCGAAGCGTTCGCGGAAAAGGCGACGCAACTGGCGGGGGAACTTTACGAACAGGCGCAGACGCTGGAAGACCTGCTGCACATCGCCAAAGCCACCGGCGCGACGCCCTCCCCCGACGTGCTGCGCCGCGCTCTCGAACACGCGACGCGGGAATTGGATTACGTCACTGCCTATCAGTTGGCGTTCGCGCTCGACGACTGGCTGCAACTCAACGTGGTGGAACAGCTCGTGGACGCTTGGTGGGACGCCGAACGCGCCGTGAGCGTGCACGACTTGGCGCGGTATCCCTGCCGCAGTGAGGCGTGGTATCATCTGCTGCAAAAAAGCATTGGGGCGTTGGAGCGTTCCACCGTTTCAGCGTTTGAACACGCCAACGCTCTCCACGCCGCCGCCGCCGATTGCCCCATCGTGCAATGCGCCCGCCATCTCGTCAACGCCGCCCACCACTTAGCGCACGAGGCGATTGCGCACGCGGAAACAGCTGAGCAGTTGAAGTCGTTCGTCAAATCGTTCCAGTCACGCGGATTTGCCCTGGACGCCAAAATCATCGAAAAGCGCGGCGCAGAGATCGGCCTGAGCCAGGCGGAGATTGCCGAACTCCTTTCGCCGTCGTTTCGCAACCTGCTCAGGGCGATCCAAAGTGGCGTGGAGGATTTTGAGCGGTTGACCGACATGCTCCAAGCCGTGGAGCCGACAGCGGAGCAGTTGGAGCAACTGACTCGAGCCGCCCTGAAAGCGGGCAACACGGGGGCGCTGGGCGCGTTGGCTCACTGGAACTTGGGTGAGGTTCTCAACGCCGCGAACGCGCAGGGGGGGCAGAAGGCGATGGAGTTGGTCGTCTCCGCGCTCTCGGCGGGACCGGGCGAGAACCTCCTTGTGCAGTGGTTTAACTGCCGCGAGCGCGTCCCGCGCAAAATCAAGGACAGTCTCCAAGCGATGGTCAAGGAACTCCTGATTGGCCTCGGCGTTCACTACGCCCGCGCGCGGCTGGGGTCGTCCGAGACCGGCGTTGTGCCTGCAACGACAGTGCGCCCTTACCTGCTCGGCGATGACGATGAACTGGTGGATGTGGATGAGACGATTGAGAACCTGTTGAGCAAAGGCAAAACGATAGACATGATTGACTACGACGATTTCCTCGTCGCCGAGACGGTTCACGGGCGGCGGGCGGTGTGCATCGCCCTTGACGTGAGCGGCAGCATGAGCGGCGAGAAGTTGGCGTATATGGCGATTTGCACGACGATGCTGGTTTACGCCATGCGCCGCGACGAACTCGCGCTCTGCTTCTTCGAGTCCGACACGCACGTCGTCAAAGACCTCCACGACGAGGAGGTGGACATCGAGGAAATCGCCGACGACCTGCTCACGCTGCAACCGATGGGCGGCACCATGGTCAGCAAGGCGTTGCAGTGGGCGAGCCAGAACTTCAAAGCGACAGCTGCCCAGGACAAACTCTGCGTGATTTTCACCGACGGGGAGATCTTCGACCTCGAAGAGTCGCTCCCTCACCTCCGCGCCCTGCGCGCCTTGCGCGTCAGCCAAGTTCTCGTCGTTCCCGCCTTTGAATACTCCCTCAGTGGTGCGCGGGAACTGGCGAAGCAGGGCAAAGCCCATCTCGTCACCCTCCAGTCGTGGCGCGATTTTCCGGGCGTGATGGGGCAGGTGGTGAGGGGATAGAGCGGCGGGGCGTTGTTTGTGTTCGCGGGGAAGTGGCGAGCATGAGAGCATGCGCGGGAGACGTGGGTGAACTCCATGCCTGCATTGACGGCGGAACGACAGGGGACGTTCGACAGGTTAGCGCAGCGGCAGCAGGCGGGGGCGGGCAGCCATTACTGTCCGTCCCCAGACAAAAGCCCTCCGCTCAAAAGAGCGGAGGGCTTACCTTTGGAGGCATGGGGAGGGGATGAGGCTCCCGCCGAACCGTTGACTCCGCTGGAGCGTCGCCCTCCCCTGATTTTAGCCCCCGATTTTAGTAATCCATGTGCGGCGCTGGGGGCGTCGCGGGTTTCTCTTCGGGCTTTTCAGCGACGAGGGCTTCGGTGGTCAGCAGCATGCCCGCGATGCTCGCCGCGTTCTCCAGAGCGGAGCGGACGACCTTGACGGGATCCACCACGCCGAACGCCACCATGTCGCCGTATTCCTCGGTGAGGGCGTTGAAGCCATGCCCTTGCGGCAGCCCCTTGACTTTCTCCACCACGACGCTGCCTTCATACCCGGCGTTGGCGGCAATCCAGCGCAGCGGCTCTTCGAGGGCGCGGCGCACAATGTTAATCCCCATCTTCTCGTCTTCGTTATCGGGGGTCACCTTCTCCAGTTCGGGCAGCACATTGATGTAAGCCACCCCACCGCCAGGCACGATGCCTTCCTCGACCGCCGCGCGCGTCGCGCTGAGGGCGTCCTCGAAGCGGTGCTTCTTTTCCTTCAGTTCGGTCTCGGTCGCCGCGCCGACCTTGATTTGCGCGACGCCGCCCGCTAACTTCGCCAGCCGCTCCTCGAGTTTCTCGCGGTCGTAGTCGCTCTCGGTCTCTTCCTTCTGCTTCTCAATCAAGCGGATACGCCCGGCGACGGCTTCCTTCGACCCCGCGCCCTCGACGATGGTGGTCTCCTCTTTGGTCACGATGACCTTCTTCGCCTGCCCCATCATGTCAAGGGTCACGTTCTCCAACTTGATGCCGAGGTCTTCAGAGATGAACTTGCCGCCGGTGAGGATAGCGATGTCTTCAAGCATCGCTTTGCGGCGGTCGCCGAAGCCGGGGGCTTTGACCGCGCAGGTGTTGAGGATGCCCCGAATCTTGTTGACGACCAGCGTCGCCAGCGCCTCGCCTTCCACATCCTCCGCAATGATGAGCAGCGGCTTGCCCGCCTTCACAACGCGCTCCAACACAGGCACAAGGTCCTGCACGGAACTAATCTTCTTTTCGTGGATGAGAATGAGGCAGTCCTCCAGCACGGCTTCCATCCGCTCCGGGTCGGTGACGAAGTAGGGGGAGAGATATCCCTTGTCGAACTGCATCCCTTCTACAATCTCCACCGAGGTCTGCGTGCCTTTGGACTCCTCGATGGTGATGACACCGTTCTTGCCGACCTTGTCCATCGCCTCGGCGATGAAGTTGCCGATGTCGCGGTCGTTGCCGGCAATGGCGCCGACGTTGGCGATGTCGTCTTTGCTCTCGACGGGCAGGGCGATGCCGCCATCCTTCTTCTGCTTCTTCAGCGCCTCCACCACGACGTTCACCGCTTTGTCAATGCCCTTTTTGACCAGCATGGGGTTCGCGCCCGCCGCGACGACCTTCAGCCCCTCACGCACAATCGCCTGCGCCAACACCGTGGCGGTCGTCGTGCCATCGCCCGCGACATCGTTGGTCTTGGACGCGACCTCTCGCACCAGCAGTGCGCCCATGTTTTCAAACTTGTCCGACAGTTCAATCTCTTTCGCCACCGTCACCCCATCCTTGGTGATGGTAGGAGAACCATACTTCTTCTCTAACACCACGTTGCGACCGCGCGGCCCCAGCGTGACGCGCACGGCGTCGGCAACGACGTTGACGCCGCGCTCCAAGCCGCGCCGCGCTTCCTCGTTAAATCTCAGTTCTTTGGCTGCCATATTGACCTCCCTCCTTTACTCTTTCACCGCTAAAATTGACCCTTCGTCCATCAGCAAGTAATCTTCCCCGTCAATTGAGATTTCGGTGCCGCCGTATTTAGAGTAAATGACGACGTCACCCTCTTTCACTCCCATCTCCGCCCGGTTGCCGTTGTCCAACAACCGACCCGGGCCAACCGCAACGACCGTGCCCTCCTGCGGTTTCTCCTTCGCCGAGTCTGGCAGCACGATGCCACCCGCCGTCTTCTCCTCTTCCTTCTTGGGGCGGATCAGCACTTTGTCTGCCAAAGGACGCACTTTAGGCATAGAATAGACCTCCTTTCAAGTCTTCTCCTGAGCTCCCATGCAAATTAGCACTCTCAAGGGGAGAGTGCTAACCACCCACAATTATAGTAACAGACGCGGAGATTGTCAAGAGGAGAAAAAGAAAAATTCCGCCCGCACGGCAAGGCATTCTCTCGGCGTCATTGACGCACCCTGCCGCCGGGGATCGCTTCGCTGGGCTCGCTACGACAGACGTTTTCGACAGAGAGGGCAAAACGCAAAAGTTCAGTATCCCTCGTAAACCACTTTCCCCCCGAAAATGGTGTAAAGCACTTTCGTCTTCAACACATCCTTCGGCGCTGCGCTGAGCAAATCGCGGTCCAGCACCACCATATCCGCTAACTTGCCGACCTCGATGGAGCCTTTGATGTTCTCCTCAAAAGTGGCATACGCCGAGCCAAGCGTGTAAGCGGTGAGGGCTTCCGCCATGGTGAGCCGCTCCTGGGGATACCAGCCGCCTTGCGGTTCTCCGTCGAGGTTCTGTCGCGTCACAGCGGCGTAAAGGTTGGGCATCACGTCCAGGGGTTCGACGGGCCAATCCGTCCCCATCGCCAGCGGCACGCCGCGTCGGACAAACGACTTCCACAGATACCCTCCCCGCTCGCACGGTCCGCGCCCGACGCGGAGTTCGGCGAAGCGCATGTCGGTCATGACGTGACAGGGCTGCACGGAGGCAATCACACCTAACGGCTTGAAGCGCGGCAGATCGTCGGGGTGCGTGAACTGCACATGCTCAATCCGCCCGCGCGTGTCGCGTTGGCCGTGCGCTTTTTGTGCTGCCGCGAATGCGTTGAGCGCGAGGCGCAGGGCTGCGTCACCGATGGCGTGCAGGTTGACCTGAAAACCCTCGCGCTCCGCCTCGGTCACGCGGCGGTTGAGCTCCTCCTGGGTGAAAAGCAACTGCCCTCGCGTGTTCGGGTTGCTGACGTAAGGCGTGAGCATCGCCGCCGTCGCCGAATCCAGAGAGCCGTCTGTGAAGCCTTTCAAACAACCCAGTTGCAGTGTCGGCTTGAACCGCGCCCAGCGTTGGCGGATCTCCTTCCAGCGCGGCAAGTTGCCATCTAACTGACCCCACGCATACATGCGCACCGTCCACTTGTCCTCTCGTGCAAACTCCTCAAACACCGCGTAATCCGCGCTGCCGTCCTGCACGGAGGTAATGCCCAGCCGCGCCGCTTCCTGCATCGCCCGCGTCAACGCCTCCGCGGGCGCCGCCTCCTGCGGAGGCTTGCCGCCGCGCACCTGAATCAACGACGTAGCGGTTTCTTTGAAAACGCCCGTCGGCTCCCCCTTCTCATCGCGCTCAATTTCCCCACCGGCAGGTGGTTGGGTTGCGGCGGTGACGTCGTTGAACTGCATCGCCAGCGAGTTCGCCCACAGCGAATGACCGTCGGCGCGATACAGCACCACGGGATTGAGCGGTGCGACGCGGTCCAGATCCCATCGCGTCGGTAGCGCGCCCCCCCCGCCCGCCGCCGCTGCGTCTTCCCACAGCGACTCATCCCACCCCCGCCCGACAATCCACTGCTCCGGCTTGGCGCGTTCGACGAACTCGCGGACCTTCTCCAGCACCTTCTGCTTGCTGCGAATCCCCCCTACGTCCAATCCCAGCAGTTTCTTGCCGCCGGGGATGAAATGCAGGTGCGCGTCGTTGAACCCCGGACAGACGAACGCGCCGTCACAGTCAATGACCCGCGTGCTTTTACCCGTAAAATCCTTCATGTCCGCGTCGCAACCGATGGCGATGATTCGATCTCCACGCACAGCGACGGCTTGAACGAAGGGGTGTTGAGGGTTGACCGTAAAAACCTTAGCGTTCTTCAGAATGAGAGTGGCAGCGTTGAGCATGGACTTCTCCTTTCCCAATGCTTAACCGCCGTAGTCCTCTCCCCCGACTCGCCACTCCAAAATCCCGCCCGAAAACCCTGGGCGCAACTGGACTTGGAGGCGCAGCATCGTCGTTTCGATGGGCGCAAAGCGCACCCGGTTGAACTGGTCCTTGTGCACACTGTACTCAGAAGCGCCGCGCACGGGCTGCCAACTTGTGCCGTCCCACCACAGCACGCGCCACGACGCCGGCACGCGGCACTGTCCTCCCGTAGGCTCGTCGTCGAACCAGTAAACCTCGCACCATGCGATGCGCTGCGGTTGGCTGAACTGATACTGCACCCACTCCGGCGTCCCGCGATGGTCCCACCAGGTGAAGCGCGGGATGCTATGGTCGTTGGAACTTTGCGGCGCGAGGTCGTCGTTAAGGGCGGCAACCGTGTCGTTCTCCCAGCAGTGGGAGGCGGTCGGCACGACCGCCGATTCTTTCCATTCGCGGGCGTCCGCGCCCTCGCCGATGTGCGGGAACGCAGACACGCGCAGCCGCGCGCAGCCCATCGGAATCAGGGTGATGTCTTCGACGGGTTCATCGGAACGCACCGGGCTTTGCTGAACTTCGCCGATGAGTCCGTTGGCTTCCAACCGCCACGGCGGGATGCGCTTGCCCTTTGCCTTCAGCACGACGGGCGCGTTGTCGGGTGTGAACGGCTGCGCGGCTAATGCGCCTTGTCGCTTGACCACCTCGAACGACGCCGAGGGGTTCTGCCGGTCAACGATCAAGCCGTAGTTCCATGGCGTCGTCGGGAACACTTCAAACGCCGGGAACTCATCTGTGCCGCCGTAGCGCTGCCAGCGCTCGCCGATGCGCAGCGAGTAGGTGAGCGGTCCGCGCGAGACCGACACTGCCTTGCGGTTTTTCTCCCACACTTTCACGCGAATCGTCATGGGCAGCGTCAACTGCACGCGGTCGCCATCGCGCCACATGCGGTCAATAATGAGCCAACCCTTCACCGGCTTCGGCACGTCGAGGGTTTTGTCGTTCAGCGTCACCTGCGGCTGCGCGCACCAACCGGGGACGCGAAGCGTCAGCGGGAAGCGCACGGGCTGGGATGTGGAGAGCGTGAAGTGGACGACTTCATCAAAAGGATAATCCGTCGTTTCGGTGATGCGCACAGAGGCGCCGCTGCCGACCTTGGCGGTCACAACGCACGGCGCGTAGAACACCGCCGCCAAGCCGTTGCCCGGCGTCGCCATCCACAGATGCGCCGCAAAATAAGGCCAGCCAAACGCGACGTTATGCTGACAGCAGCGGAAGTCATGTGGATTATACGAGAGCATGTCGCCACTGTTTTGCAGCAGGGGGGCTTTGCTCTGGCGGTCGAGTTGCACCATGTTGGGCGCGGTCAGGTAATGCAAGCCCTTGAGGTCGGGCGTCATCGCAGCGGGCAGCGAGTTAAACGCGATCTCCTCGCAGCGGTCCGCCCAGAGCGGGTCGCCCGTGATGCGCAGCAGGATTTGGTGGCTGTGCATGAACTCCACCATCGAGCAGGTCTCCGCCGCCTGCCGGGGTCCGGTGTAGCCGGGACGGGCGTTCTCGTCCGCGCCGAACATGCCGCCGGGCACTTGACCGTAGAGGTTCATCACGGTTTCGTAGTTACGCTGCGTCGCCTGGAGGTAGCGGACATCGTGCGTCTGCTGGTAGTATTGCGCGGGTTCACGAAAGCCCTGACAGATGTTGACGCCGTGCCACGTCGGGAAGCCGCCCACCCAATCCGCCGTGCGCTCATGGTTGACCCGCGCCAAATCCAGCAGCCACTTCTCGCCGGTGCGATTGTAGAGCCAGTAGATGCTGTCCAGATTGTCCCCGCCGCGCCACTTCTGCCAACTGCTGGGTAGGAACTTCTCCAGCGGAATAGTCGTCTGCCACTGGAAATATTTGGTCATAAACGGCAGCACGCGCTTATCGCCGGTGGCTTCGTAGTGCGAGCGCAGCGCATAAAGGGCAATCATGTTCGGCCACAGGTCCATCGCCTCAAGGTTGCTGCGTGGACCGAAGTAACCGTCAGGACGCTGGCTGCGGAGGATGGCATCAATCCACCGTCGCGCTTCTCGGATGATGCGCTTGTTTTGCAGGACGTAGCCCAACTCAGTGAACCCTTTCAACCAGTAGGGCAGTTCCTCCCAGCCGAACTGCCCCTCGCCCTTGGGACTTGCCCACGCGCTCCCTTCGAACTTGCACCACTGGCTGATTTCCGTGAGACGCCCCGTGAACCCGTCCGCCATCAACTCCAACTGGTGTCGCACCCATCCCTGCGGGCGGATGCTGCTAATGGGTAGTTTGATGAGCGGGCTGGGCAGCAGCGGGGCACGGTTGCCCACGTAGAAATCGTTCTTGCCTTTTGTCGGTGGAACGTCAACGACTTTCACTTCGGTCCTCCTGGGCAGGGCGGCGCCGAGAGACGGCTCGCTCCCCATATTCCCCATGACCCATGCGGTCAGAATCAAACCGATGAATCGCAATATATTCTCCTCCAAAAATCGTCGTCGTCCTCGTCGTCGTCCTCGTTCTCGACCCTCACAACCGACCGACGACGAGGACGATTTTCATGCGGCAGAGTCCCTGCGGCTCTCTGCGTTCAATATCTTCACGGCGTTTTGTCCGTCATCGCCAGCGTCCGCACATCGCGCACCGCCTGCCCCGCTTGGGTGGTCGAGGTCATGCGTCTGTGGTTCAGAGATTTCACCCAGCCTGTTTTTGTGTCCACGACGACTTCGGCGGTATCCTCGATGTTAAACAGCGGCAGGTCGCTGTCCTTCGGCGACGGGGCGCCCAGACGCTTGGCGAGGTCGGTAAAGGTCTTCAGCAAAATGCGGCGCGTGGGCTGTGGGTCGAGGGTGCTCTTCCACTCCACGACAGCGCGCCCGCTGGCGGCATCGTATTCCTTGAGCAAGAACGACCCGGTGGACGGGAACGGCTCTCCACCGAACGGGTTGGGCAGAAGGTCACGGTAGGTCACACGCTTTCCCACCGTGAAAGAGCCACCCAGCACAAGGTGGTAAAGACGAATCTCCCGCACGAAGGCGTTCTCAATCTGCTGCTGAGTGCCAAACAAAGACAACATCTGCTGACGCACGGCGTTCTTCATGTTGGCATCCAGCGTTGGGGTGGCGTTCAAGGCGGTGTCAACCATGGTGGCAGCGGCGGCTTTGAGTTCCTGCCAGTTGCGCACGCCCGCGAACTCGCCCGCTGCGTCCGTCTCCACTTCGACCTTATAGCCTTTGAGCGAGCTCAGCAGGTCCTCCACGTTGGGGATTCGGGGGGAGGTCGCCTCCTCGACTTTCGTGTCGGGGTAACTCCACCGCACCAGGAAGCCTTTACTGCTGGCGTCGAGGACTTCCAGTTCGACCTGGGTGCGCAACTTCATGCGTGAAACGACCTCGTTGCCCCGCGTTCTCTCACGCGTCTGAACGAGTTCCAGTTGGCGCTTCTCGCCTTTCTTCCAGTTAGCCAGCAACTTGACTTCCGTTTGCGCTATCGCTGCGCTTGCCAGCCAGCATAGCACAGCCACACTCAACCACTTGCGCTTTCCTCGTCGTCCATTCACCTAACGTCACCTCAATATGGAACCGACCACAGGTCTCTGCACCGTTGAGACCTACGGTCAGTCACTGCAGCGCGGTCGGGGACCGGCGCCGATCCTTTAGAGCCTCTCCGAAAACTCTCCCCTCCTTACCTAAGGAGGGGTCGGGGGAGGTCCAGAGCCAGCCAACAACTTCCTGTGGTCCTCCTGGTAAAGGGAGAGAGCAAGGTTTTCGGATAGGCTCTTAGTCACTATCCTTCTCTTTGAAGAACCGCCGCCAGCGGGAAACCTTGATGCCCAACAGCGGAACGTCCCCAAACTCTGCGACGTAATCGTCCATGATTCCCATTCTCGCGATACGGCCGAAGTTCCGTCCCTTGTCTTCGGCGGGTTGGTCTGCGATTTCGTCCCTCGTTCTGGGATACGGTTGAATCCCAGAGGGATGAATGATCTGCACGTTGCCTCGTGCCTGGCGTATCGTCTGCCACCAATAGTTCCTATACTCAGCCAAGTAACGGGCTGATTCGATGTATGGCTTGAAAACGATAGGAGAGCCAGACAGGACGTTATTCAATACCCATGGCACTACGACAAACAGATCCTGGGGGGCACAAGCGTCAGGCGTCACTATGAATCTAAAACTCGGTTCACCTTCCTTTGCCAGAAGATACCATGATTTCAATTCAATACCCATGATGATTTCGGACATGTCCTGGTTACTGAGTAACACATCAGGGAACGTCTGGGCTTGTCTAACAAAACGGTAGTTGGCGTATTGACCGTCAGGGTCCCAGTGGGAGCGCAAGTCGTTTAGCGTCCGAACGACCTCTTCCTCAATCGTCAATCCCAACACTTCGCTGAAGGCGTAGATTTCCGTTGCACGGATGCCTGATACGGAGATGGTGCTTTTGAAGGACTGCGGAATTTCCTGAAAGACATTTTGAACCCTGTTCCACAGATTGAAGTGCGTCCAATTGGGTGATGGAGACTTTCTTTTGGGCGGGTTAGTGAATTCAGGCATACCGCAGCCTCCTCACTGCCAACTCAAAGAACTCGCGGTTGATTTCCGCGCTTAAACAACGTCGCCGCAGTCGGTAAGCCGCCACAGCGACGCTGCAAAGACCACCGAACGGCTCCCAGATGACGTCTCCCTCCTCCGAAGAAGCCTCGATAATGATTTGTAGCAAACTCAGAGGTTTCTGGTTGAGATGCACGCTTGCGCTGCCTACCTTAATCCGCTCATGGCTGTTCAATGGAGGCTCGTGCCAGACGTTTGTGATGCCGGGCTTGCAGTAGAATTTGGAGCGCATCCGCGACCATTCTTCGGGTGTGAGAGGTCTCTGCCCGTCCGCCGAGAAATAGGGCGCTCCGGCGGGCTTGCCATGACGGTTCGCATACTCCACGAGTTTGCCAAAGACCTCGGGGGGTGGGAAATACCAGAGGTGGTCCTTTGTCAGATACTTACGCGTCGCTGCGTTCTTGACGCCGCAGGCTTCGTTGGCTAATGCCAAAGGCAGCCCCGTGCGCTCCCACTCGCGGCGCAGCCAGTCCCGCAGGTTCAAGCCGCTAATTTGAGCCTCCTTCACATACTGAACGCAAACCTCCGTGACAACGGGAAACTTCCGCAGTGTTTGCGTGTTCGAGTTCCCCGCGACGTGCGCGAGCCCTTTGTCCCAGATGTGACAGTTGACGTAAAGCCACCCGTATCGGACGAGTAGCGGATGCACGTTCGCCCATCCCAGTTCACTGTTCCAAAACCATAGGGTCGTTTGTGGTGTAGCGCGTTCCGACCATGCCCGCACGTGAGGCTCATACCATGCAGCGAGGGTGTCGCGCGTGTAGGGGTCTCCCTCAAAAGCGCCAAGTCCGTAAGCACCATCGGAGACAATGACTATCGGGGTCAGCCAAGTCGCATAAAGTGAGAGCACGTCCGCGTGGTGAAGCACGACGCCATCCTTGACAAATATCTCCCCCACGTCCTCTGCGAAAAGTGAATCCGTATTGGCGAGTATTTGGGCAGCAACTTTGCGCCTGCGTCGCATGACATCCTGACTCATAACCGCTGCCTCCTTATACCGTAGGATTGACCCTTGATTTTATGGGCTGACAGAGACGCCCGCCCCTATTTCTTCGGCTCTACCTTCACTCCCCACAGCCTGACATCATCAAAGTTCCCCGTGTCGTCAAAGGAGCCGATGCCGACTTGTCCCCAGGAGAAGGTCTGATCCTCAGCGGTCATAATGGGTTTGGTCATGTCATCGAAGTAAACCTCAACCGCGCCGGTGCTGACCTTGCGGACGACGCGGATGGTGTGCCAGCGGTCGTCCCACGGCGTGCCGCTGGTGCGCGTTTTGGCGATGGAGACGCGGTCGGCGTTGTTGACGAGGAAGATGCTGTGCGCGCGCGGGTCGGCTTGCTTGCCGAGGTGAACGTAGTAGAAGTGCGATGGGTCTTGATAGCCGAAAAAGACACACAAATCGCGATGTCCGTAGTCCCGCGCCGTGGACTGCACCCGTGCCTCCAATACGAAGTCGCTGACGACCACACCCTTGCGCATCGCGCGGTTGAACGGGCTGCGCACCGGGGTTTTGTAGTTGCTCTGCTTGAACAGGTTGAAAACGTGGTTCTCGCCTTGCTTGATAACCTGCCACGCTTGGGGGTCAGTGGTCTCCCATTGCTCCGCTTTGCCCGATTCAAAGTCCTCACTAAACAGCAGCGGCAGAGACATGAACGTCTGCGGCACTGTGGCTTGGGCGCGAAGCCAGGCAATCGTCAACCCGACCAGAACGAAAACCGTCATGCCGAGATAGAAGCGATGACGCATGAGAATCTCCCCTTGACGATGATGGACGCCGTTCAGTTTAACATCTTCAGGGCAAGAATACAACCTCCTCCCCGCCGGTAGGAACGCGCGCGGCAGTGTCGAAGAGAAGAGCGGAAGCGGAGGAGACGCAAGATGAACGCTATGATGTGTTGGCTGTTGCTTTCCTGGGCTGCTGCTGGGCTATCGGAGACGCGCTGGCACCATCCTTTGTATCTCGCCAACGATGGCTACTGGCGGCAGCGGGTTCAGGTCGTCGTTCGGAATGATGCCGACCGCGCGGTGGCAGGAGAGCCCGTCACAGTGAAGATCGGTCGGGGCGTGGGCGAAATCAATTTGGTGGGGACACGGGCGGAGGCGGTGCGCGTGTGCGACGCCGCCGGGGCGGAGATGCTGTTTGACCTGACTGCCCCGAACGGACAGCGGATTGCTCAGGGGGTGATTCCTTCAGGGAGCGTACTGACGATTCCCGCCGAGTGTGCACCGCGCGGCACGGCGACTTACTTCGTGTATTTCGACAACCCGTCAGCTTGGCGGGTGCCGGATTTCCTCGACGCGGCGGTGGAGGTGCGCAATGGTAGCGTTGAGGAGGGAACGGGCGACACGCCGTTCGGCTGGCGGCACGATGAACCCGACGCCCAGCATCAGACCTTCTGGGTGGCGGAGCACCCCCGTTCGGGGAAGCGCTGCCTGAAAACTGTCGTTGCCGACGGCGCGGAGCCGACCTGGATTGCGACGCGGCAGATGAACATCCGCGTCATAGGCGGGGCGCGCTACGTGCTGCGGGCGTGGGTGAGAGCGGAGAACGTGAGGGGCTACGCGGGCTGGTATGTTCACGTGGGCAACGCGCAAGACCCCATGCGGCTCAACCGCGTGTTCAACGCGGGGGGCGGCAGTTACGACTGGAAGGAAATCGTCGCCGAGTTCACCGCGCCGCCGGATGCCAACGTCGCCAGTTTAGGCACCGTGCTGTGGGGCAGCGGCACGGCGTGGTTTGATGATGTGAGTCTCGAATGCCTGGACGCCATCCCGCCTCTGACGGCGCGGGCGGGAAAGGTAGAGCGACTGCAGTTGCAGGAGTTGGGGGCGGGTGCGAAGTGGTTCGACGACAACCCTCACGACGGCCTCACGTGGGACTGCCGCGCGCCCATCAAGGTGATGAACCTCTCGCCGCAGGCTACAAAGACGCTGGTTTACGTGGACGTCACCCCACTGACCGCGCGGCTGGGCAGCAGACTCAACAAGGAGTCTCTGCGCCTCACTGACGGCAAGCGCTGGCTCCCTTATTACCGTCTGGGCGAGGGAGTACTGTTTGAGGCGCACCTCCCGCCGCGCACCGTGCGCACGTTCTACGCTTACCTGTCGTTCGACCCGCGGCTGAAAGCAGCGACGACTGGCACCCCTGTCGTTCCAAGCGCAGCGCAGCGATCTCAACACAGGGGATTGCTTCCCTTGGCTCGCAATGACAGTCCCACTTTGAGTTACGCTGACCTGTTGAACAGCGAGCGGAATCTGGTGAAGAACCCCAGTTTCGAGATAGGCGACGCGCTGCCCGATGACTGGCGCGGTGGGGCAGAGGGCGAGAGACCGGCTGGCACGACATTGGGATTGGATGAACCCGGTCTGTTCGGCAAACGCTGCGCGAAAACGTTCATTCCCCGCGACGCGCAAAAAGCCTGGACGGGTTGGCGCCAGGATGTTCCCGTGGAGCCGGGCAAGACCTATCTGTTCAGCGCGTGGCTCAAGTGTCAAGATCTGGAGGGCGGGCTGCAACTCCACGCCCACTACCGCAACGCCGCTGGGGAACTATGCGCGACGCAAAAATACACGAGCGCAGGTCCTGCCATCAGCGGCACGCAGGATTGGACGCTGATGTTCGGCATGTTCACCATGCCGCCAGACATCGCCCACTTTCAACTCCATCTGACGATGCTGGCGACCGGAACGGCATGGCACGACGGGGTGGTGCTGGCGGAGGTCACGCGCGCCGTCGTCGGACCGTTGGAGTCACTGCCCTCGAAAGATGTGATCGCGTGGCAGGTCAACGCCATCGTCAAGGTTTTTCAGGACGACGTGCCACCGCGCGACCGCACCCACACTATCGGAGTCACCCGCGACGCTGTGGTGGGTTCCGTTGCCGCGCGAGGGACGCCTTTCCGCATCACAGCGGCGCGTAACGAAAAGGAGCCGCTGCAAATCGCCGTGCGCAGCCCGCGCCCCATCAAGCAAGTCGCGGTAGAAGTGGACGCGCCCGTTCACGCCAGCGGTGCGCGGCTCACGGATGTTCAAGTTAGCATCGTCGGCTACGTTCCCGTTGACCACCCCAGCAACTATTACAGTGCGTCCAGTCCGGCGTGGCACCGCAAATATCCACAGGGCGCGAGTGGCTGCGACGGCTGGGCGGGGATGTGGCCCGACCCCCTGCTGCCGCGCAAGACGTTCGACCTGCCGGCGAACGTGACGCAGCCGATTTGGCTGACCGTCAGCGTGCCGAAGGACGCAGCAGCAGGCGATTACAAAGGCAAGGTAAGATTGACGGCAAACGGCGCAACGGTGAAAGAGATGCCGTTCACCGTTCACGTCTGGGACTTTACGCTGCCGGATGAGAGCCACGTCAAGGCGATTTACGACGTGCGGATGGGCGGCGCGTGGTGGGCGCTGCCGGGCAAGACCCCAACGCAGGTGCGCGAGGAACTCTGGCGTTTCATGGCTGAGCGGCGCGTGTGTCCTGACACGATTCGCCCTGAGCCTCTCTTCAAATATGAGAACGGCAAAGTCACCGCCGACTTCACCGCGTTCGACAAAGCCGCTGAGTATTACTTCAACGTCCTGAAGTTCCCGCACGCTTACACGCCGTGGCACTTTTATCTGTTCGGATGGGGGCATCCGCCTGCGAGGAAGTTCGGCGAGGAGCCGTATGCGGGCGCGTATCCCTACACCGACGCGGACCGCCGCCAACTGCGCCCGGAGTTCAAACGCGCTTATCAAGCGTGCCTCCGCGTTTTCTGGCAGCACCTCAAGGAGAAGGGCTGGGACAAAAACGTGGTGCTTTACATCTCGGATGAACCCTACTTCAGCCAGCGGCACATCATTGACCAGATGCAAGCGCTGTGCGCGATGATTCACGACGTAGACCCAGCCATTCCGATTTACGCCAGCACATGGCATCACGTCCCTGAGTGGGACGCCGCCTTGGACGTATGGGGCATCGGGCACCATGGCATCGTCCCACTGCCGCAGATAGAACGCTTGCGCGCCGCTGGCAAACGCATCTGGTGGACGACGGATGGGCAGATGTGTCTGGACACACCAGCCTGCGCCATTGAACGGTTGCTCCCCCATTATTGCTTCCACTACGACGCCGAAGCCTACGAGTTCTGGGGGATTGACTGGCTGACCTACAACCCCTACGAATTCGGCTGGCACAGTTACATCCAGCAAAGCGGACAGCCCGGCGAATCTACGTGGGTGCGCTACCCCAACGGCGACGGCTACCTCGTCTATCCTGGCGGACCGGTCGGATATAACGGCATCGTCAGTTCCGTGCGCCTCGAGCAGGTGCGAGAAGGAGTGGAAGATTACGAATACCTGTATCTCCTGCGCTCGCTCATCGCGCAAGCCAAAGCCGCCGGGCGCGACGCGAGCGCAGGCGAGAAAGCGTTAGCACTGGCGAGCCAGTTGGTCAGTATCCCCAACGCGGGTGGGCGGTATGCGACGAGGATTCTGCCGAACCCCGATGCCGTGTTGGAGGTGAAGGAGACGGTGGCGCGAGCGATAGAAGGGCTGCGCTGAAACGTTGGAACGTTAGAACCCCAACTTTTGTGTTGCGCGCTTCTCTCCAGCCCCGCCGTGTGAAAGTGTCATTGCGAGCGGAGCGAGGCAATCCCCTGCGGAGGAGAGGGCTGCAGCGCAGGGGATCACTTCGCTCCGCCCGCAATGACAGGCATTTTCATCAGGGAGGGGCAAAGGGATGACGGCAACCGCGTCACTCTTGAGAACGTTCCGGCGCTGGGACGTTAAACCTGTCGCCGTGCCAACTTGCTCTTGCGCTTTGTCAAAAAATGGTTTATAATGACATCCGCAAAACCGTTTTAGGGCAGCAACTTGGCATGGTCGAGCGTGGCATGAAGCCGTAGGGATGGCACCTTATGCGCACCTTTATTGCCGTGGAACTGACTGACGATGTCCGCTGCGCGCTCAAGGACGTGCAGGCGCGGTTGCGGGCGGGTGGGGCAGACGTGAAGTGGGTGGAGGAGGAGAATCTGCACCTGACCGTCAAGTTTTTGGGTGAAGTGTGGGACGAGCGATTGCCTGACGTGATCGCAACCACTCGGTTAGCCGTTGCCTCTCTGCCGGTCTTTCCAGTTTCCCTCGGTGGCATCGGAGCGTTCCCTTCCGTGACCCGACCACGCGTGGTATGGGTAGGGTTGCAGTCAGGCAGTGAACCTTTTAAAAGGCTGATGGAGCAGGTAGAAGCCGCGATGGCGGGACTGGGTTTCCCCCGAGAAGGACGGGCGCTGCACCCGCACGTCACGCTTGGGCGCGTGCGCGACCCGCGCCACCTCAAGCGCCTGCCGGCGTTGCTGAAAGCCGAACCACCCGAAACGCTGGGCAGCCTCACCGTCGAGCGATTAACCATCATGTCAAGCCTGTTGAGTTCGAAGGGACCGAGATATAACCCGATAGGATACGTGGACATTGGGAAATGAGGAAATTGGGCAATTGGGAATGAGGCGACGGCTATTTCCTCAGTTCCCGATTTTCCGACTTCCGACGATGGAAGAGAATTCCGTGGAACGCGGTAAAGCCTTGGAGATAGCGCTGACTCAGATCGAGAAGCAGCACGGCAAGGGTGCCATTATGCGGCTGGGCGAGAATACACGCATGATGGTGGAGACGTTTCCCACGGGTTCTCTGGCGTTGGACATCGCGTTAGGCATCGGCGGTATCCCACGCGGTCGCATCGTGGAAGTCTTCGGTCCCGAAGGGTCGGGCAAGACGACGCTGACACTGCATGTGCTTGCGGAGGCGCAGCGACAGGGGGGGACGGTGGCGTTCATTGACGTGGAACACGCTCTGGACCCAGCGTATGCCCGCAACATCGGCTTGGACATTGACAACGTTTACGTCTCGCAGCCCGACACGGGCGAGGAGGCGTTGGACATCGCAGACACGTTGGTGCGCAGCGGAGCGATTGATGCGGTGGTGGTGGACTCGGTTGCGGCGCTCGTTCCCCGCGCGGAGTTGGAGGGGGAGATGGGCGACCCGCAGATGGGGATGCAGGCGCGGCTGATGAGTCAGGCGTTGCGGAAGTTGGCGGGTTCGGTGAGCCGCTCGCGGGCGGCGTTTATCTTCACCAATCAGGTGCGGGAGAAGATTGGCGTGATGTTTGGCAACCCCGAGACGACGCCGGGCGGGCGAGCGCTGCGGTTCTGGGCGTCGGTGCGGATGCGCGTCAGCCGCGTGGACGCCCTGAAAAACGGCAGTGAGCAGATTGGCAGCCGCACGAAAGTCAGCGTCGTCAAAAACAAGGTCGCCCCACCGTTCCGCGAGGCGGAGTTCGACATCATCTTTGGTAAGGGGATCTCGCGGGCGGGGGACATTTTGGACTTGGGGGTGCAAAAAGGCATCATCGCCAAAACAGGGACGTGGTTCAGTTACGGCGACGAGCGCCTCGGTCAAGGGCGCGAGAACGCCCGCGAGGCGTTAACTCACAACCCCGACCTCGCCGCTGAGATTGAAAACCAGATTCGCGCTGCTTACGGCTTGCCGGCGTTAGCCCCTCTCCCCAAAGAGGCGGCGCAAGAGGCAGCAGCCTAATGACTGGGTGGGGATGCAAGCGGACGGGGCTGTTGTATCCCCACCCCAATCTTCCTCGTCCTCGGTCGTTTAAGTCGCTTAACGGGAACGAGGAAGACGAGGATGATGATGACAGGAGCGAAAGACTATGAGACTGAAATTTACGTTGCCCCTTCCCCCCAGCATCAACCATCAGTATCGCGCCCACGACGGGCGGCGGTTCCTCAGCCCGGAGGCGGCGAAATACAAGTCGTCACTGGAACGCGAGTTCCGGCGGCTCTACGTAAAGGGGCTGCTCAAAGGCGCGTGGGCGAAGAACTTTGAGGACAAGTTTCTGCGGCTGCGCTATGAGTTCTACTTTGCGACGCCGTTCCGCCGTGACCTCGACAGCGGACTCAAGTTGGCGCAGGATTTGGTCTGCGGCGGCTTGCGCGTCAATGACAACCGCGTCGTCGAAATCCAGATGGTCAAGCGCGTGGATAAGCAGAACCCCCGCCTCGTTGTCCTCTTTGAGGTGTTGGACGAGTGGGACTTTGAAGGCGAAGCGTCGCTGTTCTACGAGGAAGAAGTCGTAGATGAGCACATCAACCTGATGGACGCTGTTGCCCCTGCGCCCGTCCGCACCGAAGCCGTCGCCGTGCCCGCCTTAGCGGACGTCCAAGGCGGCAACGGCAACGGTCATAACGGAACCAAAGTGACCAGCCTGGAAGAGTTGATGCGGAAGTTCAACTGGCGATGAAACTACATTTAACGCGAAGACGCAAAGACGCAGAAACACGAAGGCTGAGCAGTTCTCCCCTTGGCGCCTTTGCGTCTTCGCGTTAAAGCCTACCAATCCTCTCTTCCCACATAAAGTCCCCGGTTCTCCAACGGCATTGACACGCGCGCGCCGCCCTGCCGATGGGACTCGATGATGCCCATGATGATTTCCTGACTGCGACGGGCAAGGTGGATGTTGCCTCGCGTGTCGCGCCCGGTGGCGATGGCTTCGACTAAATCCTCGATGCACTTGACCGTTCCGCTGCTGCGCGGCACATCGGGGAACGGAACGTCTTCAAGCAAATTCCACTCTCCTACCTTTCTCCATTGACAACTTAAGCCGTTGTTGATGGTGCGCAGTTTGCCTCGCGTGCCGCTGACTTCAAATTCGTAGCCCGACCCAGCGACGAGGTAGCCGTGAACGCCGTTGGTGAACTTCACGTAGCCACTGGCGATGCCAGGGTCGGTGTTCAGGCGGTTGCCGTCCCAATCGGAGTCTTTGCAGATAATTGTGCCCTGCACGAACTCCACCTCGGCATCACCCGCCAAAAACATCAGCATATCTGCTGTGTGCGTATGCCCCCACAGCGCCGCGCCGATACCGCAGTGACAGATGACGGCTTGAACCTCGCCTAACTCACCTGCCACAACCAGTTCCCGCATCTTCTGATACTGCGCCATGTAGCGGCGCTGCGTGCCGTAGTTGAACTTCGTGCCGTTCCGCTCGCACGCTGCCACCATCGCGTCGGCTTCCGCCATCGAGCAGCACAGCGGCTTTTCGCAGTAGATACCTTTGACGCCGTGCTCAGCACAAAAAATGACCTGCTCCTTGTGCGGCGCGGGGCGGGTGGCGATGCTCACGATGTCGGGCTGTTCCTTCTCAATCATCTCGCGGTAGTCGGTGTAGCCACGCGGCACGTTGTAGCGTTTCTGAACTGCCTCCACCTTCTCAGGAATCACGTCCGCCACCGCGACGAGCTCCGTCCGCTCGCACGCCATGTAACCAGCGGCATGCGAATACGGCAGCCACAAAGAACTATCCGGGCGGTCGCGCACCTCGTCGTCAATCGTCGCGCCCATCCGCCCGCAACCCACTAAAACAGCACGGTAGCGTTCAGGCATAAGAGGATCTCCCCTGAAAATCGTCGTCGTCCTCGTCGTCGTTCTCGAACCTCAAAAACTCAAAAACGACCGACGGCGAGGACGACGACGATTTTTCATACGGCGCGGTGCCCCGACGGCTCGGCGGGAGCCTCGCCCGCCCGATGGCTCGCCCTCCCGGTCGGTGATGTTCTTGCGGCGTGGCGAACCCTCAGGCTTCACAAGGCTTCGCTCCTGCGCACCAACTGCCAACCTGTCAGCAAGCCCAGAACTCCCCACGGGAGAAGGAACGTCAGCAAAACGCTCCCCTGCCGCGCGAACAATGCCCACGTTATTCCCGGCAGGCACAACGCAAAGTAAAACAACGCCGACCATCTGAGGTCGAAGCGCACCGTGTAGAATCGCTCCCGCTGAATCAGCCACTCAAACAATAGCGTCACGCCGCTGGCGAGAACGAACCAGCCCACGAAGTTGCCCCACGGGATACCCGCGATATTATTTGCCCCGAGGACAGACGGCGCGTAACTGCCGCCTTGATGCCACACCCACCATCCCTGCGCCAAGCCCAGGGGATCAACCACCAGGTCATAAATCGTGGCAACCATGCCCGTCCCCACAGCGGCGCCCCATGCGCCCACGCCCCGCCACAACGCTGACGCGAGCGCATACGACGCCGCAAGCGCGACATACCAGCCCAGCAAAATCGCGGTCGGGACGTTGGCGATCTGCGGCTGAACCTGATGCGTCAACAGATGCAGGTAGTTGACACCGACGTATTCGGCGACGAACGCCGCGCTGAGGGCAAGGACAAAAAACAGCCCGGCGTTTTTCCAGCCCATGCCCTGCACAGAAAGGACGAACGCCGCCGTGCTCCAGCATAACATCGTCGCCATGATGAGGTGATCGGGAGGACGCTGCGGCGCAAGGCCGGAGGCAGCAATCAATATCAGCAAAAAAGCAACAATGAGGCGCGACATGAGAAATGACGGGGGAGTAAGGGGAAGTAAGGGGGTGTAAGGGGAAGTAAGGGGAAGGAGGGG
>JANWYM010000079.1:7803-11635 GCA_025055355.1 Abditibacteriales bacterium | reverse complement strand
TGAACACCAAAGATGTCCCGTCCTCACACAACGCCGCGCCCCCTACGCGTTCTGTGGGTGCAGGAACGCCCCAGCCTTTTTTCATTAGAGCCGCAAGCGTTGGCGGAGTGGGAAGACTGCGCGCAAATCGCTATATCGCATTCCGCCTTTGCCGCTCTCGAAGAACTCAGTCAGGGCGAGTATGACCTTGCAGTGGTTGACTATCACCTGCGGGACCTGAGCGGACTGGCGCTGATGCGCCTCGCCCGACAATGTGGGGTCGCGACGCCCTTCCTTATCCTTTGCGATGCACCCGGCGATGGACCTGAAATTGACGTATGGAACCATGCCGACGCCACGCCCCTCGACCCGGAGGCTGAGAAGGAGTATCTTGCCGTGCTATTTTCCGTCGCCCGTCGCGCCTTGAGAAGGACTCCACCGCCATCTACCAGCGGGGATTGCGTTCGGCAGATGGAACAAGCCTGTCAGGAAATCGCCTCCCTCCAAGCTGAACAGTCCGCACTGCTACAAGAAAACGCCCGTCTGCGCGAGGAAAACCAACGCCTGCGCGCAAAGATTGCCCCTGACGCGGACCCGCTCCAGGAAGCCGACCATCAGCAAGCCCTCAAAGCCGAACGCCTGCGTATCCTGGGTTTGATGGCAGCCGGTATCAGTCATAACCTCAACAACGAACTCAACGGTATCATTCCTCACATCGAGTGGCTTCTTTACACCAAAGCGCTCGACCCCGACGTGCAGGACACGCTGCAAATCATTCATCGCTCAGCAACCAAGGCAGCCGCCATGGTGCAGCGTATCTCCACCTTCGCCCATAAATCCCCACAGGAATCCTTCGTCGCCCTCAACCCCAACGAACTCATCGAGGAAGCCGTGCTGCTGGCTCGTCATCGTTGGAGACAGTGGGCAGCGCGACAGGGCGTTGACATTCACGTCAAAACGGTATTTTCGCCCGTGCCCTGCGTCTTCGGCGACCTCGCCGACCTGCACGGCGTGCTGACCAACCTCCTCCTCAACGCCGTCGACGCCATGCCGCACGGCGGCACGCTCACCCTGCGCACCCGCGCCCTCACTTCCCAAGAACGGCAGGCGCTCCTTCGCGAAAATCCCCAGGCTTCTTCCCCCCTCGCCTCCCCTTCCGCGTCTTCCTCCTACGTCGCCATCGAAATCTCCGACACCGGCGCGGGCATGTCCGAAGACGTCCAGCGGCACCTGTTCGAGCCGTTCTTCTCCACCAAAGGCGCGGACGGCACCGGCTTGGGACTCAGCACCTCTTACAGCATCATCGCCCACCACGGCGGCGAAATCTTCGTCCACACGGAGGAAGGAAAAGGCACGACGTTTACGCTGCTGTTGCCGGCGATGGGCGCCGATGGCGGCGCAGGATGAGAGATGAGAGAGACATTGTTGACCATTCATATTCAACCGCCGGCGCATCGCCGAACTCAACAAGCGACGACAGCTTTGCCCTGATAGCAAGTTAGCAGTAGCCCGCGACGGAATTTGAGACGGGTTTACCCCTGCTCGCGGAACAATCCGACCTTGCTACTGGCGTTCTCAACACTTATACTGAATTTTGTGGTGGGGATGTGCGACCTGTGCATCGAACGCAGGACGACGCTCGCGTGAGGAAGGGCGGCAGCAGGGGCAGGGTGGCGAGCGTTGACGGGGAGGTGGCAGGCGGCGTGGAGTCGGCTCATCAAGACGCGTCCGCTGCTGCCGTTACTGCTGCGAGCGTATGGCTGGTTCCCCCTCCGCCGCTGGGGGCGGGCGAATCGGGCGTTTCTGAGGTCGCTCATTTGTGAAACCCCGCAGTAGGAGTCACCTGTATAGAGGGTGTCATGGCGAGGGCATTGCTCATGCCCCGACGCGTCGGGGCGCCATGCCGCATGACAACTGTCCTCGTCGTCGTCCTCGTTCTCGGACGTCGACGCCGTTTCGCTTTGAGGAACGACCGACGACGAGGACGAGGACGAGGATTTTCGAAGGAGGATACCAATGACCGCTAAAACCTTCATCACTTGGACAGTGACGTTTTGCCTCTTCAGCAGCGCGTGGGCGGCGCAGGGCAAATCCGGCAAGTCGCCGGCGAAACCGCCCGCGAAACCGGCGTCTCCCCCCGCGTCTCCGGTGACGACGGATAAGGCGACGCAGGCGATGCAGCACATCACGGATTTGGAACTGTTGACCACACTCAACAAATTGAACATGAGCAAGGAACAGGTGAACGCGCTCATTGCGGCGCTGGAGGAGGCGTGGGCGGCACGGAAGAAGCGCAATGCGGAGGAGGACGTCGCGCTCGCCGCCCTCGAAGAAACCCTGCGGCAAGCGCGGGCGGCGATGATTGGCGGACAGTTGCTGCCCGCCGAGTATCTTAACCAACTCAACGCGTATATTGACAACATCATGTTCACCACGCAGCAGGTGGAGGCGCAGATTTTGCGCAACTTGACGGCGAAGGTCAACAACATTCTGTCAGGCGGACAGCTGGAGCGCGTGCTGCCGCCGATGCCTCCCCCGCCCACCGCGCCCTCGGCGCCCACCGTCCCCGGCGCGCCCGCCGCACCGAGACTGCCGATGACGCAAAACCCATTCGGTGGGCAGGGCGGCTTCGGGGGGCTGAACGAACCGCCCGATGTGTCCTTGGCGCGCCTGCGCGCCCTGCCGCCGGAGCAATACAACGGACTGCGACAGATTCTCGCCGGGGCGTTCAGCATGGCGCCGATGTCGCCAGAGGAAAGAGCCGAGCGCGAAACCCTGTTGGCGAACCTGGACCGCATTCGACAGATGAGCGACGCGCAGTTTGAGCGCGAGCGCGAAGCCTTGGGGGCGGCTGTTCGGGAGCAGGCGACGTATGTCATCATGGGCGACATGCTGCGCAACCTCCGCGCCGCGCCGCCACAAATCCTCGACGCGATGGCGCCGACCATCATCAATATGGTTCTCTCCGAGGTGGATCCCAATTCTCCCGAATACACCGAGATGAGAGAGCAATTCACGCAGTTTATCCAGCGCGTCCGCTCCCTGAGCCCCGAAGAGTTCGCCCGCGAGCGGATTAACTTGCTGCGCGAGATGGACAGCGGACGCCGCCGACTGGAAGAAACGGTGCAAGTCCATCGCACCCGCCGCCAGCAGCAGCAAGTCAACCAGCAAGCCACAGAACATTGGCGCAAGGCGATGGAGAACTTCGTCCAGCGCACGCTCATGAACCCACGCACGCTGGTGCTGCTGAAGGAACGAGTGCAGAAGTAGGTCAACTGGCTGATGAATGAACCAATCCTCCCTCCACCTCGTTCTCGTCGTCTTCGCCTTCGGGCGTTAGTGAGGGTCGAGAACGAGGACGACGAGGACGATGTTCATCCGGCATAACGCCTGGCCTGGCGAGCGGAGCGCAGCGGTTGCGAGGAACGAAGCAAAGCAATCTCCTGTGGCGGGATACGTCAACGACTCACGGGTGATTCCCTCGCTGATTCATTAAGAGCCTATCCGTAAACCGCGTAGTGCCGACATCCTGTCGACATTTGATGCAGGCTGGAAGCCTGCGCTACGCCGTTTCTGGATAGGCTCTAATTCATTGCCTATTCCTGACAGAACCCCCCGACAAACGGGTTGATGCACATCCCACAGTATCTACCCACCGACATAGGCAATCTCCTTGTAAGGATAGACGGCATCGGAATTTGCCTGTGCTGATTCTCACCGCCAAGAGGTGAGAGATCTGACCGTTGATCACTTTTGCCAAAAGCGGTTGATGCTCCTTGCCGATTGATTTCCGGCACGGCAGTTCCTGGGTAGGGCAGCGTCTCCGTCCCTGCCTGTGTTTCCGCCGGAGAGC
>JANWYM010000079.1:0-7793 GCA_025055355.1 Abditibacteriales bacterium | reverse complement strand
GGCGTGTTTGTCCCTGGTTGTGGGTGCCCCCCCTCCACCTTGGGTAGGGACGGAGACGCTGCCCTACCCTCCGTGCTGCCACACGTCGAGCGATGACCGAAACATTCAGCACAAAGCATGAATCGCCCGGGCAAAAGTGACAAGCGGTCAGTGAGGAAGATGCTGACCACCCGATTCCGTGACCGAGCAGAAGCCGGGCGCATGTTAGCGGCTCGGTTGAAGGCGTACGCCCACCGCCCGGGGGTCGTTGTGCTGGCTTTGCCGCGCGGCGGTGTACCGGTGGGTTACGAAATTGCGAAGGCACTGCACGTTCCACTGGACGTCTTCATCGTGCGTAAGTTGGGCGTGCCAGGTCATGAGGAATTGGCCATGGGCGCGATAGCCAGCGGTGGCGTGCGCGTGCTGAATGAGGAGGTCGTCGCGGCGCTGCGCCTGCGGGACGAAGTGATTGACTTGGTAGCGGAAGCCGAGCGGCGGGAATTGGAGCGACGCGAACGCCTCTATCGGGGAGACCGTCCGCCGCTGAATATGCGCGGTCGCACGGTCATTCTTGTGGACGACGGCATCGCCACCGGTGCGACTATCCGCGCCGCCGTCATCGCGTTGTATCAGCAACAGCCCCTCCGTCTCATTGTTGCCGTCCCTGTTGCCGCCGCTGATACTTGTGAGGCGTTGCGGGCAGAGGTAGATGAACTGGTGTGTGTGATGACGCCTGAACCGTTCTACGCTATCAGTATCTGGTATGAAGACTTTTCCCCGACGACGGATGAAGAGGTAAGCGCGTGGCTTAAACGCTCCGCGCGCGAGCAGCCTACGCCGCTGCCTTCCTGGGAGGAGTGATTCCTGTCCCTTGTAGGCACTCCGCCGCAGGGGAATCACCGACCGAAAGGGCGAGGCTCCTGCCGAGCCATCGGCTCCGCTGGAGCATTGCCCTCCAATAAAGAACATGTCATGGCGAGCGGAGCAAAGCCATCCCTTCCACGGGAGATTGCTGCGACGGTGGGGATTGCTCCGTCGCTCGCGCTCCTCGCCATGACAGGTATTTTCAAGGGAGACCCTGAACGACAACGCGCCAGATGCCATGCCATTGAGTTCACTGAAACGCTGCGAGGTGAAATAAGATGTTACATGCCAAATCCCCTGAAGGGTACGTGCCACTCTACGGTGCGGCGCCGCCCCTGGCGTTGATTTTGAGCGATGACGTGCAGGTGCATCAGAAAATCAGTGAGACGTTGAACGGGCACGGATTTAAAGCGCAGTGCGCCACTTACCTTCAATTTCCGTCTGTGTTGGAGCAACTTGGCTGCCGTCCCAAACTGCTCATTGTGGACACGCTCGCCGACGCGGATGCGCTTCAGATGATAGCGGAGATGGTGGAGTCAGATGGTCGCTTGAAAGGTTGCGCGCGGTTGGGTCTGGGCGACGGTGACAAGAGAAACAACGTCTCTCTTCATCTCCATCACCGCTGGCGTTTTCCCTGCGAATCCGTTGAGATTCTACGACTGGCTACGCACATGATGCGCTACCACGCCGCTGACGAACCGACACCAGAGGACGCGCGCATCGTGCTTTAAAAGCCTTTCCCCAAAATGGAGTCCTGAACTGGTTCGGGGGCTTTTTCCCTCAACCAGTTGGGGACGCCAAAGATTTTTGGGATAAACTCTTAACACCTGCTTGAGGTGTTGTCCATGAAGACCATTCTAGTCGTCGAAGATGACCCGCATCAAGGGTTGCTTTACGAGCAGGAATTGATGGATGAAGGCTATCGGGTTCTACGCGCCATGGACGGATGTGAAGCGATCAAAATGGTGGAGGAACACTGCCCGGATTGTATCGTGTTGGACATCAACTTGCCCGTTGTGAACGGCTTAGACGCGCTGAGCATAATACTGCACCAGCAGCCCGGATTGCCAGTCATCATCAATACGGCGTATGCCTGCTATCAGGACGATTTCAGGAGTTGGGCTGCCGACGCCTTCGTCCTCAAAAGCAGCAACCTGACCGAACTGAAAGCGTGCATCAAGGCGTCGCTGGAAAAAGCCCAGTCTGCATCGCCGCGAGAGGAGTGAAGAACGGATGAAGAGCATTCTCGTGCCGCTGGACGGTTCGGAGTTCAGCCAGTGCGCCCTGACCTACGGGGTAGAGTTGAGCCATCTGTTCGGCGCGACCCTGCGCGCGCTCTACGTCGTGGACACGAAGATGGCGAGCAATGCGCTGATGCGCACGATGGACTGGGGCAGCCGTGAGCCTCCCCCCGCCGCTGAAAAGCGTCAGGCGCTGCTGGCGCGGATGGAAGAGCGCGGCCGACAACTGCTGACCGAAGCGCGTCATCAGACCGGCTGCGAAGTGTCCCTGCGCGTCGGCGTGGTGCCTAAAGAGATTTGCGAAGCCGCGTTGTCGGTGGATTTGGTCATCATGGGCAAGCGGGGCGAGAGCGCGGCGTTCGGGACGGACATGCTGGGCAGTTGCATCGAAGCCACCGTGCGGCAGTCGGTCAAGCCAGTGATGCTGACGCCCGCAAAGCACGCGCCGCTGGAGACGCTCCTTGTCGCCTTCGACGGCAGCCGCTTCGCCGTGCGCGCGCTGGAGGTCGCTACGGACATGGCCGCCAAACTCGAAGCCGGTCTCATCACGTTGCACGTCTGCGACGACCCCGCGCATGGCTACACCCTGCTGACGCAAGCTGAACAATACGTTGCTCCCTACGGCGTGCCGCATCAAACCGTCCTCGAAAGGCTGCACGCCCGCAGTGTGGGCGAGGTCATCGTCGACTGCGCCCAACGTTTCAACGTCAGCCTCGTCTGCATGGGCGCCTACGGACACAGCCGCGTCCGCCACCTCGTCATCGGCGGCACCACCGAAGAGGTCATGCGCAATACGGCTTGCCCGGTGCTGTTGCTGCGATGAGAGAAAAAGATTCGGGAAGGCGACGCTCTGGCGGAGCCGTCGGGTTCGACAGGAACGTTCGGCTCGGCGGGAGGCTCGCCCTCCACTTTCGAGGGAATCGCCCATGAATCGTTGACGCACCACGCCGCAGGAAAATGTCATAGCGAGCGGAGCGAAGCCATCCCCTCCGGAGGAGATGGCTGCAGCGGCGAGGATGGCTTCGCTCCGCTCGCTATGACAGGCATTTTCGGAGGAGCCTCATGGACTTCTTCACGGTGCTGCAAGCGCGTCGTTCCATTCGAGCGTTTCACAGCACGCCCGTAGAGGAGGCAATTGTGTGGCGTATCGTGGAGGCTGCCAACTGCGCCCCTTCAGCGGGCAATCTGCAAGCCTACACTCTCGTCCTCGTGCGCGACCCACAGCGCAAACGCGCTCTGGCAAAAGCCGCGTGGGAGCAGGCATTCATCGCGCAAGCGCCGGTGGTGCTGGTGTTCCTCGCCGACGCGCTCCGCAGTCAGCGGCGCTACGGTCAGCGCGGTGCTACGCTCTACGCCGTGCAGGACGCGACCATCGCCTGCGCTTACGCGCAGATGGCAGCGACCGCGTTGGGGCTGGGGAGTTGTTGGGTGGGGGCTTTTGACGAGACAGCCGTGCGCTCCATCGTCGGTGCGCCGCCCGACTTGCGCCCCGTTGCCATGTTGCCTATCGGTTATGCGGCAGAGTCACCCCCGCCAACGGGACGGCGCGCGCTGCATGATCTCGTGCATCACGAGCAAGTGTCTGCGTATTGAATCACGCCCGCTTCAGCGTCCTCACCACCGCCGTCACCACGCCCGCCAGGCGAAGTTCCTGCTTGGGCTGAATCGGCTTATATTTGGCGTTAGCGGGAAGAAGCGTCACGGTGTCGCCCTGCTTGCGAAGTTGCTTGATCGTCCACTCACCATCCACTTCGGCGACCACAATGTCGTTGTTCTGCGCCTCCCGCGCCGCGTCCACGATGACCAAATCGCCCTCCAAGATGCCAGCGTCGGACATCGAATCGCCCGACACCCGTAGGAAGTAGGTCGTCTGCGGATCGCTAACAAGCAGTTCGTCAACGGGAATCGTTTCCGCCTGTTCTTCCTCCATACGCGGCGTGCCCGCAGCGATGACACCTAACTTGCGGATGACCATCTTGCGGGGTGCGTTCCACTCGTCCAACTTCGCATGGACGCGATGGGCAATCAGGTCGGCGACCTGCTCCACTGTGCGATCGTTAAGCGTCAGCGACGGCGCGCCCTTACTGATGGAGCCGAGGACGCGGAGGCGTTTCTCCCTCGCCTTCGGCTTCTCTGCCGCGTTCTTGAATGCCGTATCTAAGTCCGCCGTAAATGCCTCTACGTCCTGCTGCCGCACCTTCTGTGCCTCCGCCCGCAGCGCATCCAAATCGCGCACGCCCTGCCGCGCTCTCCTCGCCATACGATAGATGGCAACGACGACATCATAAGGCGGACTGTTCTCCGCGTTCATCCAACGGTTGACCGTCTGTCGCTCTACGCCCAGCAGTTGGGCTAAATCTCCCTGCGATAGTTGCAGGTCCTTCTCGACCCGCTCCCGCAGCCACTGTGCCACCACGTAAACGTTCCGATTAACTTTCTGAGGTCTGCCTTTTTTCGCGCTCACGGGCATCATTTTACCACGATAAAAAAACTTTGACAACCCTTGCCTTATAACTTTTTGTGTGCTATAATTAAACCGTAACGTAAAAAGCGCATCAGCGCCGATTCAAGCGATAAAATCCCAGTGTTGATTTCAGAGTGGGGGTGATTGTGGCACATATTTCATTGATTTCAGTGAAATCGATTCCTCAGAATGAAGGGGGACAGACATGAAAGTAGCGGCGTCCGTTCTTCGGAGAAGCGCGGACAACAGTAATCCAGCAAAGGACATTTTTGAGAGGCTTCATCGCGGCGAAAAGGTGGACGTGCCGCACGGGGCGAACGCTGTGCGCGTCCACTACGAGAGCGGCGCGGTGATGACGGTTTTGACGGCGGACATTGATTGTCTGGCGGGCGCAGGCGTCCCCGTGCGGGTGGAGTTCGGGCGCGTCCCTTACGACCGCAAAGGGCGCCCGCACCGCGAGGGGTTTGAAGTGCTCAGGAAGCGTTCGGCAGTGTTCCGACGCAAAGTTGAGTAGTATGAAAATCGGGTTTCGCCTCTTGCCTTGCCTAATCCCACAACCCGAAACGCCAAACCCGATTTTCGGAGAGGAGAACCATGCCCATCGTAACGAGTTTGAACTGCCCCTTGTGCGACGAAACCCTGGAACCGCGTGTATCCTATATGGGCGGCAAAGGGTATGAGTGGTGGGCGCAGTGCCCCAACGAGCACGGCTTTACGCGGCGGGAACTGATTGCGCACGGCATCGCGCCCGCGGAATGTCCCCACTGCGGCGGCGAACTCTACGTTTATCACGACATCGAACCCAGTGGTTTGCCGCGCGGCACCTACGGCATCTGCGGCGGAGGGGACGTTCTGGACGAAGCGGAACTGGTATGGTGGTGCATTCTGCCGCCAGGCTGGCAAGCGCCGAGCCGAGAGCCGCAACTGCAACTGGTGGCAGAGGCAGCAGCGTGAAGTGTGAGCAGGATAGGTCTCATCAGTCAAGTGAGACCTATACCGCATCACCAGCAGGAGGATTTCCTATGAGCGAACCCATGACCAAACATGAACCCAATCTCCTTGATGCGAAGACGTTGGAAGCGGTGATGATGAACAACGACTTGGCGGATTTGACCCCGGAGCAGCGGCTCAATTACTACAACGCCGTTTGCGAGAGCCTGGGCTTGAACCCCTACACACAGCCGTTTCAATACCTGCGGCTGCAAGGGAAACTGACGCTCTACGCGCGGCGCGACTGCACCGACCAACTCCGTAAGAAGCACAACGTCAGCATACAAATTGTTGCCCGTGAGCGACTGGATGATGTTTACATCGTTACAGCCCGGGCGACCATGCCTGATGGACGCACCGATGAGTCCATCGGCGTTGTGTCGCTGGCGGGGTTGCGTGGCAACGAATTGTGCAATGCTTTTATGCGTGCCGAGACGAAAGCGAAACGGCGCGTTACCTTGAGCATCGTCGGACTGGGCTGGCTGGACGAGAGCGAAATCGAGACCGTCTCCGACGCGCAGCGCGTCACGGTCAACATGGAGACAGGCGTCATTGAGAACGCGCCGGAACGAGAACAACAGGCATCGCCGGTCAACGGCAGCGAACACCGTAGCGGAGACAGCAAGAAAGAACCCCACAAGGCAGAACAATGGCACGCCGTCAACGCCCGTCTCCACGCCCGCTTCAACCACGAAGTCATCCACAACGCCGCCGTGCGTTTGTGCAAAGTGGACAGCGTTCAACAATGCACGGTCGCGCAGTTGGAGGCGATCGAACGCTACTTGCACCAGCAAGCGCAGCGAGCCAGCAGAGCGCAGGCGGACGCCCGGACGGCTGACGAAGCCGCCAAAGCCGCGTAGTCACCGCAGTAGGGGCGCAGCATTTATCGGTTCGTTGGCGCGCACAAACCGACAACTGAACTTTTGCGTTTCGCCTTGTTGCCCTGACCCCTGATGTCATGGCGAGCGGGGCGAAGCCATCTCCGCCGCGTGAAAGTGTCATTGCGAGGAGCGTAGCGACGAAGCAATCCCCTCCGCTGCAGCCATCTCCTCCGCTGGGGATGGCTTCGCTGCGCTCGCCATGACGGCAGTTCCAGTGTCATTGCGAGGAACGTAGCGGTTGCGAGGAACGAAGCAAAGCAATCTCCGGCGGCAAGGCGGCAGGGAGAATGCTGCCGCCCCTACTTACCCTTCTCTCCTATCGCTACCACATGCCCCCGCGTGCGGAAGAACAACACCCCTTCCGAGATCGCCGGCGTCGCCAGGCAAATCTCGCCCAGCGGGTTGGTGGCGAGGACTTTGAATGTGGGTCCTGCCTGGATAACGTAAACGTCACCCTCCTCGCTGGTGAAGTAAATTTTTCCGTTGGCGGCGACGGGCGAGGCGGTGAAGCCGGTGCGACCCGTGCCGAGACGTTCTTGATAAATTCGCTTGCCTGTCTTCGCTTCGTAGCAATTGACCACTCCGTTATCGCGGCAACTGTAAACGTAGTCGCCATAGACCAGCGGCGTTTGCATGTAGGCGCCGTTGCGCGGTTCGCTCCACGCCACGCCCGCGTTGGCTGTTTGGTCGCGTAACAGGGAGATGTCGCCGGTTGCACTCAGGCGAATGGCGTAAAGCGGCGCCATGAAGCCGTGCGCGTTGGCGATGAAAACTAACCCGTGCCCGACCACAGGCGTCGGCACGGGAATGTCTCCACCTCCTCTCATTTTCCACAACTCCTTGCCTGTCTTTAAGTCGTAGCCGCCGATGTGCTTGAAACCGTTGACGATGATTTGCGCCCGCTTGCCGTCATCATGCACGGTCGGCGTGCTCCACGTCGGCACTTCGTCCCGCGCCGTGCGCCAGATCTCGCGTCCGTCGGTGATGTCAAAGGCGGCGAGGAACGCGTTCTTTTGCACGTCACATTGCACAATGACCTTGTTTTCGTAGATGACGGGCGAACTGGCGAAGCCCCACTGCGCTGCCGGCGCGACATACCATCCCGCGTCCAGGACACCAAGGTCTTTTTTCCAGAGTAGCTTGCCGTTTAGGTCATAGCAGTAAAGCCCTTCGGAGCCGAAGAACGCGACGACGCGCTTGCCGTCGGTCGCCGTCGTGGAGTTGGCGTGGGTGGATTTGGGATGCCGCTTGATTTTCGGCACGCCTTCATGGGCCGTCCGTTCCCACAGGATTTTGCCCGTCCGCTTGTCGAGGCAGTAAACCTTCCACTGGTGAACGGTGTCGTCATTAACCGACGTCACGTCGCCGTAGAGT
>JANWYM010000799.1 GCA_025055355.1 Abditibacteriales bacterium | reverse complement strand
ATCTTCCTGTATCTCGCCCGTGCTGAACGCCACTTTCGCGTTCAACTTGTATTCACCGGGCGGCAAGGTGACAGGAAGAGCGAAGCGCAGCGGAATCCGCGCTTGTTGCCCAGTCTCCACCGTCACCGTTTTTCTGCCGCTGACCGGCTGGGGCAGCGCCAGCGACCACACGCAGTCGCACGTCACCGTCCGCCGCGAGTTGTTGATGAGGATGATTTGTTTTTCGACGGTTTCGCCCGGCGTGAAGTTGTGGTCTTTGCTGGTGAAGCGGGCGGGTTTGCCGCCGATGTAAGCGAGGAGCGGCATGTTGTTGCGCAGCAGGGATTGCGCGGTAGGCGTCGGAACCCAGTCAGAGCGCTCGAAGCACAACTCCATGCTTTCATACTGTTGCTCAACGAAGTCGGGGCTGAAGCCCGGTCGCTGCAAGTTGTCCCAGTCCACCTTGAGTTCTTGGCGCCTTCGGTCAATCCCCTCGCGGGGCTTCCAAAAGCGATAGTGTTCCCACGGCGAGTTGGCGGACACGCCCCACGTGCGGAAGGCGCGCCAGTTGTGGGTGGTATACATCGCCTGCACTGGCTGCATCTCGTCGAGGCGGCGGTCTCCCACGGGCGTCGGGTAATCCCAGCGGTGCCAGAGTTTGCCATCGCGGAACTGCCGCGCCTCCCAGCGTAGGTTGGCTTTCTCCCGCTCACTGATTTGGAACGCCCTATCGCCGAGGAACTGCGCGTTCCACTCGGCAAGGCAGAAGTCCCACGGCACCGCCGCGCTGCCGAAGGAGCGCACGCCCTTATACCATCCGCGATACAACGTCCAGTCCCAGCCGAAGGGCGCGCCGTATTCGACCAGAAACAGCGGCTTGACGCCGACCGTTGCCCAGTGTTCAAACCAGTCGTCCAGTTCCTGCACGGGCGCCCAGTTGGGGTAGAAGTTGCTGGTGTGCATCGAACTAAGATTGCCCGACGAGTGATGATAGACGATGCGGCTGGGGTCGAGGCGCTTCACGATGGCTTCCGCCCGCAGCGCGCGGCGGGCGTTGTTGAGCGACCACGTATCACGGCGCTCGGTGAGACCGTCAATCATGTCCGGGTTCATGTCCTCGCTGTATCCCGTCGCGTTGTGGCTCATAGAATACGCCACGACAGAGGGATGGTTCTGCGCCACGCGCACATAGAACGCTGCATGGCGGGCGTAGCCGTTGTTCTGGTCGGCGTCGGGCGCCTGCCAATCATACGCGCTGAAATGTGGCTGTGAGAGCGCAACGAGCATCCCCACATCATCCGCCGCTCTCAGGATGTCCGCGAAACTCAGGTGCGCGCCCGGCTCGCAGCCGTAGTTGTGCGTGTAAACGAAGTTGATGCCGAAACTCTGGAGGCGCTGTAGGCTCTCCTTCGCGCCCGCGTAAGTGGACGGCAGCGCCCCTACCTGCGCGTTGTCCAGCGGGACGGCGGAAAGAAAAATGCGGCTGCCGTTCAGGAAGAAGTCGCGTCCCTCAATCCAAAACTCGCGGAAGCCGAAACGCACAGGGTGGGCGATGTCCAGCACCTTGCCCTCTCCGCCCCGCAGCGCAAGGTGGAGGTCAAATTGATTCTGCGGCGTGTGGATGTCCCACAGTTTGTCAGGCTTCCATTTCTCGGTGAAGGCGAGGCGTCCCTCTGTGAGGTCGCTCGCACGAAACGCTTGGCTTGTGAACTCTTTGACCAAACGGCTGCCGTCCATTATCGCGGCGCGCAGGGTGTAAGATTGGTCCGCCATGAGTCCCTCCAATCCAACCTTGAAAGTAATCTCGCCGCGACGCACCGACGTATCCACTTTCACGTCGGTGATGCGCGCGCCCGACGGCGTGCTGACGAGAAAAACATCACCACAAAAGCCGCGCCGCGCCAC
>JANWYM010000798.1 GCA_025055355.1 Abditibacteriales bacterium | reverse complement strand
CCGCCTGGTCCGTCAGTGCGAGCGCAGCGAAGCAATCCCCTCCGCTGCAGCCACCTCCTCCGCAAGGGATTGCTTCGCTGCGCTCGCAATGACAGGAGAAGGAGGCGGCTTCGCTCCACTCGCAACGACAGACAAGAGGGGGTGACGGCGCGGCGCCCACGTGGCAGGCATTTCCGCAGGAGAAGGCAAAGCGCAAAAGTTTAGCACCCTATTTCTCCTGCCCCTTCTGCGCCTGCAACTGCTGCGCGGTGGCAATCGAACCGATGCGTCGGTCTAAGCCGATATGGTAATCCTGAATCGGCTCGCCTTTGCCCGTTTCTTTCTTCCGCTTTTCAACCCATGCCAACATCCGCGCCCGCAGGGTTTCAACGACCTGCGGCTCTTGGTCCGCCAGGTTGTGGTTCTCTTCGGGGTCGTCAATCAGGTTGTAAAGTTCCACTGGTGGTTTGTTATGGAAATCCGGCTCCAGCGCTTCCCAGAACTTCCACACTGGCGTGCGCCAGCCGCGCTTGCGCATCCAGGTGCACTCGGTGATGTAGAACTCCGTGTAGTTCGTGGCGCGTTCGCCGGTGATGAGCGGGACGACGCTTTGCCCATCGAACTTGATGCGCGTTTTGATGCCCAGTAGTTCCAGCACCGTAGGCACGAGGTCTTGGTGCAGTGTGAACCCCTTGACGCGCTTGCCTGCCCACGTTGGCTGGCGCGGGTCGACAATGATAAGCGGCACGTGCAGCGTCGGCTCGTAGAGCCCATGATGGTCAAAGAAAATCTCGTGGTCATACAGCGTCTCGCCATGGTCGCCGTTAAGGATGATGAGCGTGTGGTCGGCAACGTCCAACTCCTCCAGCCGCGTCAGCAAGCGGGCGATACAGGCGTCCATGTAAGCCAACGCGCCGTCGTATTGCGCGATGATATACTCAGCGTCAGTAACGCCCGGCGGCATCCAGGACTTGAAGAACTCCGCGAACGGCTTGAAGTCGAACACTGGCTTCATCGGTTTCGTGATGGGCTTCCACCCCTTGGCATCCTTTGGCTTGCGATAGGGGCGGCACTCGTTGTCGCTGTAGAACATGCGGTCATAGGGGGAAGGCGGCAGGTAAGGCGCGTGCGGGTCCATGTGCCGCAGGAACAGGAAGAACGGTTTGCCCGACTGTGCCATCTCGTCCAGAAGGGGAATTGTCACCGCGTTGAGTTGCTCCGCTTTATCAGCGGGGCGGTCCTCCCACGCCACCCACTGGCGCGGCGGGTGAGCGTAGCGGTCGAACCCCCGCCACGGTCCGCGCTCCCCACCCACGCATGCCGAGACGTAGCCCTCCTTGCGCAAAATCTCCGGCAGCGTTTTCACTTCGGGTGTCAGTTGCCCATCATACTTGCCCGTCTTCGGGTCTAACTGCCCCCGATGCCCCAGCGCGACGACCTGCGTGGTGAAAGTGTCCATCCCCGTCAACATCGCCGCGTAAGCGGGCGTCGTCGGGATGTATGCGCTGTAAGCGTTCTCGAACAGAACGCCCCGCGCCGCCAGACGGTCAATATGCGGCGTCGTCAATCGTCGGTAACCGTAGCAACTCATGTGGTCGGCGCGGAGCGAGTCCACGCCGAAGATGACTAAATTCAGCGGTTTGTCTGACACAGATGACCTCCTTCCATGTTCTCCGAGTTGCCCGTATTCTATCACAATCCAGCGGCAGTGCAAAGTCTTTGACGCACAAAGCGGCAACTGATATAATGCTGAACGGTGAACCCAATGCAGTCCACAACAACCACACCGAAAAAGCGCGAGAGAACACAGCCTGAACCTGTGACGCCCGAGCTGTTAGCGGAGGTGGTGCGCCGCATCGTGGCGGCGATCGACCCGGATAAAATCATCCTCTTCGGCTCGTATGCGCACGGCAC
>JANWYM010000797.1 GCA_025055355.1 Abditibacteriales bacterium | reverse complement strand
TAGCATCACCGGGTTGAACTCGCTGCATCCCTGATAATCGCCCTTGCCGTCTTTATCTGCCCCTTGCGCCAGAAAGTCGCTCCTCTCCAACTTGAACGGACTGCCCTGCTCGTCCCTGCAAATTGCGTCCATGTAGGCTAAAAACAGCTTCTCCCGCGTCTTCGGACCGGCGACGCCGTCCACTGCCAGCCCGTTCGCTTGCTGGAAGGACTTGATAGCAGCCGTGGTTTTCTGCCCCTGAACGCCATCAATCGCGCCAGGATCATGCCCAACGGTTTTAAGCATCGTTTGAATGGCTTTTACACCCCAATTGTCATTGCCAAGGGGATGGCTGTAAAGGTCCTCCCACAGGGCGGTGTCGCGGGTTAGCAACCCGTAGATGGCTTGCGCCCGTCGCCCGCTGAGTTGCTTGTTGTAGTGGTCATCGCCCACGGGGTCGGCGTGTCCGAACACCGAGGCGGGCGGCTTCTGCCCATCCCGCGTGTGGTCTTTGACCAACTTGGCGAGGAGGGTCATCTCGTCCGCCACGTCGGGGGTGACGAAAGAGGAGGCAAACTCAAAGCGCACATCATCCACCCGCCAGCAGGCGATGGGGAAGATGGCGGCTTTGAGGGTGTTGAACTCGTTGGCGGTCGAAGGCGCGACCAGCACCAAGCGGGCGGGTTCTTTGGGATGAGTGCCCGCCCTGCCGCCCGCCGACATCGTTGAACTGTTGGTTGAGTCGCTCATCGTTAGCAGCCGTGGACTTCTTTGAGTTTGGCTTGCGTCTGCGGACCGCAGATGCCATCCACTTTTAGGTTGTAGTCACACTGAAACTCTTCGATAGCAGAGCGCAGTTGCGCCTCATCCGGTTTGTCCAGCGACCCCAGATAGTATCCCAGATTGGCGAGCCGCGCCCGCTGCCCAGAGGCTTCTTCCACTGGGTCGAGGTGACCGATTTTGACGATTTCAATGTCGAGCGGAACGCGGTTGTCCTTGAAAGTCAACTTGGCTTTTTCAGCGGTCTTGGGGACCTCTTGCTCTATTTTCCCGCTGCCGTCCGTTGTCAGTTGAAAAGCCTTGCCCTCCACATCCAACTTACACTCCGTGTTCGCAAGCGGCTGGTCGTCCAGGTTCTTCAACACGAGGCGCAGCAGGACGGTCTGCGATGGCTTCTGGAAGGTATGCACCTGCGTCGTCGAACGCGACTCTTGTTTCTCTTGCTTGTCGGGGATGTAAATGCGGTCACCGGGAAACAGAACGTTGGGGTTCTGCCGTTTCTGCTTGAGTTCCGCGTTCTTGGGATGGTCCCAGATGATGCGGTAATCCGCAAACCCGTATTGCTGGGCAATGCGGGAGAGATGCTCGCCCTGTTTGACGATGTGAGTAGTTGCCATCGCTCATGCCTCCTCTGTGGGATAACTTGACAACCTATCCTACCATGCGCTCCTTGTCTATGGTGAGGGAGGCACAGTCCTGACGATGAGTTCACTGCGCCCCTCGATAAATTGCCGGTTGCCTACTGTCACGATTTGCTCAGCGGCGATCGTCGCGCTTTGCCCCGCCCATCCTGTCACACCGAATCCAGAAAGCAAGTCCGTTGCCGCCGCTTCCGCCACCCATGTGTCGTTCCCATCGGTATAAGGCTTGAGTTCAACGCGGTAGTCGAAGACGCTCACGTATTGACCGGGGGCAAGCGGTTGGGATGGGGTCCACGTCTGCTGCGCCCGCCCGATGTAGTCGTTGGGCAGCGCGACGCGGTTGCCGGAGTTACCTTTAAACGAGTGAACTATCTCAGTCCGAGTCTCAGGTTGTCCTTTCGATCCAACTTCCTCCCACCGCCGCTCGATATACCATGCGATCTCGCAGAAGCCCTTCACCTGCAGGTTGCGCCGGTTGCCGTTCCAGCCGCGAA
>JANWYM010000796.1 GCA_025055355.1 Abditibacteriales bacterium | reverse complement strand
CAGTATTTGGCGTACGGCGCGAGCGCGACGATGGCGGCTTCGCAGGTTTCTTCTGGCACGTCGTAGGTCCAGTAGATGTTGCCGAGGTCGGGGTTGACGCCAACGTGGGGATGATCTACCAACTTCATCAACAGCAGCGCCGACCAACTGTTATCCACGATGGAGTGTTGATGGACCTCGATGGAAATCTGCACGCCGAAATCCGCTGCTATGGCGCCCGCTTCGCGCAGTCCCTTCGCTGTGCGCTCGTAGTCCTCCAGGCGCGCTGTGCGGCTGGAGCCTTGCGACACCGATTCGCCCCACGACGCGCCCGGTGCGTTCGGATAACTGGGCGGTGTGGTGACCGTGCCGTTGACGATACCCGCGCCGATTTGTGACGCAAAGCGGATGGCGTCCGCCCAGCGTTGTTGGGTCGCCGCCGCCGTGCGCGGATGAGTCAACCCGCCGCCGCCCCGCACCGCGACGCACGGCACGCCTGCGTCCTCCAACTCCTTGCGCAGGTCGTCCAACGTCGTGTCATGCGTGCCGACGCCCAACTCAATCCCCTCAAAGCCCATCGCGCGCACCTGGCGCAAGTAGCGCGCCCGCACCTCCTTCGGCGGCAGGTCGCTGCCCTGATGCGGATAGAACGCCCCCCGACGAAATGCGTAAGCGATCTTCATCGTGCATGGTTCATGGTTGATGGTTGATGGTCTATGGTCGACACGAAGTCATCAACCCTTAGCCATCAACCATTAACCATCTGTTTCAGAACCCTTTTCGCTTGTCCACCACATTCCGCAGCGGCTCACCCGCGAAATAGCGGCGGAGGTTGTCGCAGAAGAACTCCACTGTGCGACGGGGGCGATGCTGCGAGGAGCCCGCGACGTGCGGCGTGAGGATGACGTTGTCCAACTCCCACAGCGGGCTGTCGGCGGGCAGCGGCTCCACCTCGAAAACGTCCAGCCCCGCGCCCGCGATGCGTCGCTGTTGCAGGACTTGAATCAACGCCTTCTCGTCAATGATGCCCCCGCGCGCGACGTTGATGAGATAAGCCGATGGTTTCATTAGCGATAGATTTTTGGCGTTCAGCAAGTGTCGCGTCTCCGCCGTCAGTGGGCAGGCGATCATCACCACGTCCGAGGCAGAGAGCAAGTCGTTCAGCCGCTCCATGCCCCACAATGCCTCCACGCACTCAGGCTTCTCTGTGCGATAAGCATCCACCGCTATCACCCGCAGCCCCCACCCCTGTCCCCGCCGCGCCATCTCGACCCCAAAGCCGCCCATGCCAATAATCCCCAGCGTCCAACCCGCGATTTCGACCAGCCGCTGTCCCTTCCACGTGCGACGCAGACGGTTTTCCGCAAAGCGGTGGATGCCCCGCGTCAGACCAAGCAGCAACGCGAAGGCGTGTTCGGCGGCGTGCGAAGCGTAGAGCCCAGCGGCATTGGTCACGATCACCTCCGACTCAATCAGTTCAGGAAACAACACCGCGTCCAACCCGGCGCTTTGCGACTGAAACCACTTGAGTTGCTTCGCGTGAAGAAAGACATCGCGGGGACACAAGCCATAGACAACGTCGGCGTCGGTGATTTCGCGCTGCGCTTCTTCGTGGTTCTTTGCCACGACGACGCGATGCCCATCCGCCGCGTCGCGGATGAGTTGATAATACTCCTCCGCCATCGGGAAATACACCAGAATCTTCATAGCGTTGCCTCTACGCTCTGAGGTTTACGTTGTGAACTTAATGGGTAGTTGTAACAAAATCGTGCAGAGAAGTCAAATCGTAAGGGAATCGCCCATGCGTCGTTGACGCACCACGCCGCATAGAAATCGTCCTCGTCCTCGTCCTCGTCCTCGTCGTCGGTCGTTTTTGGAGTTCGAGAACGAGGACGACGACGAGGACGAGGACGAT
>JANWYM010000795.1 GCA_025055355.1 Abditibacteriales bacterium | reverse complement strand
TGCATGTCCGCGCCAATCACGTCGGTCACGGCTGCTACATCATACTGGATGTAGACCTCCTTCACCTCTGGGGTGCTGATGCGCCACGTGGAGACATTGAGCGTTTCGACTTTCAGTTCCAGCCCATCGCCCGCCGTTGCCTTGAAGTGGCGCACCCACTTGCCGAAGTTGACCACCGAGTAATACCCCGGCGTCCACGTCGGCATCGCGAAGTCTACATGCGGCGCGTTGACTCCTTCAAGGCGCACGCGCACGTGAAAGAGTTTCTCGGTCGGGTTGACCGTCACTTCATACGCAATCGGCGCAGGCTGCTGCGCCTCCGCTGCGCCTGTCAGCCACGCCCAAATCAGCAAAAACAACAACCATCGCATCACAAACGTCCTCCCCTCGTTGACCGCTGGGATGAACAGGATAAGCATGACAGAAGTTACGCGGTTGCCGTCATGCCTTTCCCTCATGAAATGGCTGTCATGGGGGAGGGGGAAGATAGTGTCAGCAACTGCGTAACTTTTGAATGATTCTCTTCTGCCTGTCCATCCTATCAAAGAAGTTGTTCTCTGAGTTCTCCCCAGTAAATCACAACCCCCAGCGTTCGTTCACATCCCGTTGGTAGTTCTCAACCTTACCGTCAATCACGTCCTGAACACTGACGACCTGATTGAGGTAAGCCGACTCGTAAATCGCCTCGGCGATTGCTTTCGCCTTCAGTCCATCCTCCGCGCTGACCTCGGGCGGGCGGTCGTTTTGAATGGCATCGAGGAAGTCGTAACACTCCAGGGTGAACTGCTCAGTGAACCCATGCGGGAACAAGCGGCGCTTCTGTTCCTCGCTGAGGGTCTCTAAGAACTCGTCGTGCAGTTCGGTCAGTCGCCGTGTGCGACCGTTGGGCAAGCGCAGGTATGCGCCCGCAAACGGACCGTGAAACACATCTCCACTGTCCACCAACGCGCCCTGCGTGCCGTAGTAAACGACGTGCGTGAAGTGGTGCCCGGGCAGAGAGGTAGAGTAACTCCACAGCCCTATTAAACCGCTTTTGAAGTTCAGCGTCGCCACCCACGTATCTTCGCGGCTGTCGGGGATGATGGCATCGTCCTTTTTGATTTGACGCTTTTCCAGTTGCTCCACGCGGGCGTAGACGGTGTCCACATCCCCGAAGAGATAACGGATGGTATCGCAGAAGTGCGCTCCGCTGTCCATGACCATCCCTCCGCCGCCGAAGTGCTTTTCCACACGCCAGTGCCACGGCGTCGGCTGATGGGGGCGGCTCCAACTGGCGTGCTGCGCGAAGAACAGGCGCGGCTCGCCGATGAGTTTGTTCTCGTTGAACAACCAGTGGGCAGTGCGCTGCATCGGACCGCGACGGATTTGCTCTGCCGTCGCCGCGAACTTACCGCTTTTTTGCGCAGCGGCGATAATGGCTTTGGTCGCTTTGACCGTCACACCGATGGGCTTCTCAATCATCACGTTCACGCCCGCTTCAAGACAGGCAATCGCTGCGGTGTGATGAATGTGGTGCGGCGTGGTGATGTCCGCGCCGTCGAGTTGTTCGTGCTTCAATAACTCCTCCACGTCGGTGTAAACTCGCGGCTTCATGCCTTGCATCGCCTCAATGTCGGTGGCGAACTGCTCGGCGTTTTCCCGCACGGTGTCGCAGCAAGCCACGAGGTCAAATTTGTCTGGCTCCTTCTCCTTGATACGACGATAACCATTCAAGTGGGCGCGGGTGATGCCCCCGCAGCCAATGAGCGCTAAACGGACTCGTTTATCGGACACGATATTCCTCCCTTGAAAATAGCCGCCCCACGGGAGGGCGAGGCTCCGGGAGGGCGCGGCTCCTGCCGAACCGATGGTTCAGTTGGCTCGGCTCGGCAGGAGCCTCGCCCTCCCGGAGCCTCGCCCTCCCGTAGGGCGGCTATT